>NZ_CDRQNY010000003.1:0-151642 GCF_977037065.1 Butyricicoccus sp.
AAAAACATGCGAATTTGATGCTTTATGCGGTATTAGCAGCCGTTTCCGACTGTTATCCCCCTCTTAAAGGCAGATTGCTCACGCGTTACTCACCCGTCCGCCACTAAGTCGAGAATTCCAATCCCGAAGGATTTTCCAAATCGACTCCGTTCGACTTGCATGTGTTAGGCACGCCGCCAGCGTTCATCCTGAGCCAGGATCAAACTCTCTAAAAATTGTATTAGAACGAGCAAAAACTCGTTTTAACCGACTTTAGAGTCTGACGTGTCACTTTATTTTAACTGGAGTTGTGACTTCCAGCGATTTACCAAGAGTAAAAAACTCTCGAAATTTCAGGTTCGCACTACAACCTTCGTTCTTTTGAACAAAAGTTTAAGCACATCGTTGTTTAATTTACAAGGTACAATCTGCTGTTTTCAAAGAGTTTTCACAACTTTTCGTCGTTCTTAATCGCTCATCAACAGCTTACTTAGTATATCAAAACCAGAAGCGTTTGTCAAGAACTTTTTCAAATTCTTTTTCAGAACCTCAATCGGTTCTAAACCAAACTTTTCGGTTTTGCGCTTGTCTCTGAGAGACAGCTTTAATAGAATACCAAATCCCGGAGCATTTGTCAAACACTTTTTTTCGTTTTTTTGCGAAAACTTTTGCTACAAACAAAAACGGCGGCTCACGCCGTCGTTTTCTCTTTTTCTCGATGTTCGGACAAAGTCAAACCGCTGAGCGCCCAAACCGTGCCAAGCCACATGATCGGCGTCATGGTTTCGTGCAGAATCAACGCTGAGCTTACTATTGTAATAACCGGCGTTGCATAAATGTACACGCTGGTTTTCACCGGGCCAAGCAGGAAAACCGCGCGATTCCACGTCACAAAGCACGTTGCAGACGCGCAAAGGCCCAGAAACAACAGATTTGCCAGATGCACCGGCTGCGTCCACACGCTCAAACCGGACGGAAACCCTTCCATCACTGCAGGAACGAGCAAAAACAGCAAACCGTATCCAAAAATGCGACAGGTGAGCGGAATGGTACGGTAGCCCATGTGACCAAGCTGGCGCACGAGCACCGAGTACACACCCCAGACCAGAGCCGCGCCTACGCCGAGCAGTGCGCCAATCGGGCTGAAATGCAACTCACTGACGCCCGCAAGCGACACGAGCGCGACACCTGCCATTGCACAAATGAAGCCGAAAAAGAACCATTTGCTGAGTTTTTCGTGCAGCACGACCGCTGCGATCAGCGCGGTAAACAGCGGCGCTGCCGCTACGATAACGCCGACCAGCGACGCAGAAATGTACGTCAGCGCGATATTTTCCATCAAAAAATACAGCGTAACGCCCGAAAGACCGGCCAGTGCAAACAATCCCTCATGCCACCTTTTCTGCGGACGCATGAGGCCCTTGCCCACGATGAGCAGCGCCAGAAAGCCGAGCGTGAACCGCGCCACCATAATCTCCAGCGGCGTGAAGGCGCGCAGCAGTACCTTCGTTGAAACAAACGTCGTACCCCAGACAAGCACGCTGAACGCGCCGAACAAATGCCCCTGTATTCTGTGTTTTTCCTGCATGGTATTCTCCTTTTCAGTGAAAACAGGCGGTTACGGCTTGACCCAGTTCTCCTGTCCTGCGAATGCGTTATACGGTGCCGGATTGAAATGATTGATCAGACCGCTTCTGAGCACAACCTGCTGCCGCTCAAATGCCAGCGGAATGAGCGGCATTTCGTTCAGAAACGTCGTGTACAGCCCCTCCGTATTCTCGCCGCTGCGGTACGCCGTGATGGCATTGCTCATGTCCTCACTCGAGTACGATCCATAGTTCAGTCCGCCCTGTGGAGACAGCAGCGGGCGCAGATCAAAGTCCGGCGTCAGCTGAACTTCACCGTAGTACGCGTCGAACGAGCCGCTCTGCAGCATGGAAACATAGGTGTCATACGGCTCCTCATCCACCGTGACATTGACGCCGTTCAGCGAATTCCAAGATGCCGCAACCTGTTTTGCCGCCGCTACCTTAAACGCGTTGTCCGAGTTGACGAGCAGGCGGAACGAAAGCTGCACGGTCGCCGCATCCGTCACGATCGTATCGGTTACTGCGGTATCGGTCGAGCCGGAATTGTCCGCAGAATCGGTCGAATCGCCGGAATCCGTGTTCTCATTGTCCAGAAGCACAGCTTTCCCGTCCGAAACCGTCGAATCAGTCCGGTTTTTCGACGTGCGCACGGTCAGAAAATCCACCTTGTAATCGGTATCGCCTGCCCGGCCGCTCGTATAATAGATAAAGTCGCCGTCCTCGTCGTAGTAGCCATCCTCGTCGGAATTGTCCGAACTATCGCTGTTATCACCGGAATCGCCGGAATTATCCGTAGAATCCGAACTTTCGTCTGAGTTATCCGAGGAATCGGTATTGCTGTCACTGCTGCCTGCAGAAGATGCACCTTCCTGTGCCGCCTCGCGCAGCAGCTGCGCCGCGGTCATCAAATCCGCCGACAGGCTGTACGACACGCCGGTATCTGCCGGCTGCGGATTGATCGGCAGCACCGCCGGAGCGGCATAATCCTGCAGCTGGGTTGCACACAGCCCCTGACGGCTGATCGCCATAGAAAGCGCCTGCCGCACTTTCGCATTCGCGAACTGGCTGTTATTATAATTCAAACCGATATAATGCAGCATAGCACTGCTCACCGGAACGGTATCAACCTCGCCGGTGAACGCGATATTCTGATCATCCGGTGCAATACGCGCGCTGCGCATGATGGATACATCGCCGGTGCGGAAGCTGGTGTCCGCTGCATCCGCGCGCGTCATTTTGACCAGCGTAATGTGGCGAATGGTGCCGAGAAAGCCGCCGTGCCAGTTCTCGTTGGCCTCCAGCGTCCATGCGGCGCCGTTCTGAACCGGCTTGTACGGTCCGGTGCCCTCTGCGAACTCGCCTTCGTCGGTCGTACCCGCCCGATAGATCGGAATATCCAGCAGTTTCGGGAAGTTGACATTCGGCGACGCAAGCGTAATGCGAACCATGCGCTTGGTCACCTCTTCAATCGAGGAAACCTCGGTCAGTCGGTTGTGGTACGGCGAACTTTCGTTTTCCAGCACAGTCTTAAGACTTTCGGCAACATCACTTGCCGTCAGCTCCGCACCCGACCAGAACTTGATGCCCTTTTTAATTGTAAAGCTGAACGTGGTTCCGTCGCTCGTATAGTCCTCGCACAGCTCGTTTTCGAGCGTAAAATCGCTTTTTATCTCAAAAAGCCCCTCGTAAAGCGCCTCACGCAGCATGCTGTTGACCTCGGTGCCGTCCATGACCGGATTGAGCGTTGTGCCCGAGCGATACCACGCCAGACCGAAATACGCGTCCGACACATCCACGTTGTCTACCGGTGCGCCGTCGCCGTCGTTTCCCTTTCCAAACGGGAACGTGCAGCCGCTGAGCACGACAAAAGCCGCCATTGTCAGCGCAAGCGCACGTTTTTTCCAACTTTTCATTGCATTTGATCCTTTCGCTTACAGACAGATCATGCCGCCCTGCACGCCGCGCACACCGTGCGTTACGCGGTGCGACCAGAATTCATCCGAATGGCACATGGTGCAGATGCCGCTGTCGATCACATTTTCCGCCGAAAGTCCGGCATCCTGCAGCAGCTTTACGCCGATGCCCTGCAGGTCCACATGGAATTTCGGACCTTTCTCCATGATGAACGGATGCACCTGTGCACCGAGCAGCTCTTCCATCGCTTCCGGCACATCCGCGTCGGTCTCGAAGCACTCCTGCCGGATGGACGGACCGAGTACGGCGATCAGGCTTTCGCGTTTTGTGCCGAGCTGCTCTGCCATCACATCGACGGTCTTGGGCAGAATCCCTGCCGCCATGCCGCGCCAGCCGGAATGACACACGCCCGCAGTGTGCGTCGCCGGATCATATAATAAGGTGACAACGCAGTCCGCGTAAAAGCCGATGATGGGCGTGTCCGCGAGTGCGGTCACGATCGCGTCCGACTGCCATTCCATCGGACGGTGCAGCCCCATGCCGACCTTGTCCTCGGTCACGACCGACACCTGTGTGTCGTGGATCTGCTTGGTGAGCGTCATGCGCGTCTCATCTACGCCGAGTGCTTTGCCCAGCAGACGATAGTTTTCGCGCACATTCTCTAACTCGTCACCGCGGTTGAAGCCTAAATTCAGGCTTTCGCACGCGCCCGTGCTCACACCGCCGAATTTAGTGGTAAAGGCATGCCGCACCGGAATCCGTCGGCAGGTATAATATACGAAAGAACCGCGCTGTACGCGGCACATAGACTCGTTCATAGTCGTTCCTCCTCGTCTCTTCCATGAGGGAATACAGAATTATTATAGCAAATCGCCCTGCCGTTCACAAGAGCGCGCACCGGCCGTTTTCAAAAAACACCAAAAACCGTGTATGTCAGCTTGTCTTTTTCTTGACAGTTTGACGAATAGGCTTTACAATTAAACATAGTATAATACCTGCTGTAACAGAGCCGGTGCCAATGGTGAGCACGGCTTTTTTCAAAGGGATTATCATTTTGACCCGACAGATCAATTTCTATCGGAACCGCATTTTTCTTTTGACAGCGCAAAACCCTGATTTTTTCGAGCGAATCTTCGCTTTTTCGGCGTATTCTGCCTTTATTCTTCGTGCAGTGCTCATGCGTGCTGCGCGTGTTCCACCGTGGAATCAGCCTGTTTTCTGCCGAACTGCCGCTCTATTGAGAAACAGCACCGCAGCTCTGCGGTATTGTCTTGGTTTTGTGCCGTCTCCCAAAATTCGTAAATAGGAGGACACACCAACAGACATGAGCAACATCATCATACCGATCATCACCGGTATCGTGTGTCTCGCAGTAGGCGTAATCATCGGATTCCTGTATCGCAAGAGCGTTGCGGAAAAAGAGATCGGCTCTGCCGAGACCGAGGCCACCCGCATCATCAACGAAGCGATCAAGGCCGGCGAGACCAAAAAACGCGAATCCATACTCGAGGCAAAGGACGAAATCCACAAGCAGCGCGTCGAAGCCGACCGCGAGCTGAAGGAACGCCGCAATGAGACCCAGCAGCTTGAGCGCCGCCTGATTCAGCGCGAGGAAGCACTGGACAAGAAGAGCGACATGCTCGACCGCAAAAATGACGACCTGAACCGCCAGCTGGACGCAAGCCAGAAGGAAAAGGAAGAACTCGAGCGCATCAAGCTCGAGCAGGTAGAAAAGCTGGAGCAGATTGCCAGCATGACCCGCGACGAAGCACGCGACATGCTCGTCCAGTCCATTGAAAACGAAGCAACCCACGATGCAGCCGTCAAGCTGCGCGAGATCAATCAGCGCCTGAAGGACGAGAGCGAGCAGACCGCCCGCGAGATCATCTCGACCGCAATTCAGCGCTGTGCCGCCGATCAGGTATCCGAGGCAACCGTTTCGGTTGTTCCGCTGCCGAACGACGAGATGAAGGGCCGCATCATCGGCCGAGAGGGCCGCAATATCCGCACGCTGGAAACGCTTACCGGCGTAGACCTCATCATCGACGATACGCCCGAGGCGATCACCCTGTCCTCGTTTGATCCGGTTCGCCGTGAAATCGCGCGTCTGGCACTCGAAAAGCTGATCGTTGACGGTCGTATCCATCCGGCCCGCATTGAGGAAATGGTTGACAAGGCCCGCCGCGAGGTGGAGCAGATCATCAAGAGCGAAGGCGAACGCGCTACCTTCGAGACCGGCATTCACGGCATTCACCCCGAGCTGGTCAAGATCCTCGGCCGCCTGCGCTACCGCACCAGCTACGGTCAGAACGTCCTGCAGCACTCCATCGAGGTGGCTCACATTGCCGGCATGATGGCGAGCGAACTGGGTCTGGATCCGGTTCCGGCACGCCGCGCAGGCCTGCTGCATGATATCGGCAAGGCCATCGACCACGAGGTTGAGGGCAGCCACGTTCAGATCGGCGTAGACCTTGCCAAGAAGTACAAGGAATCCCAGCCGATCATCCACGCCATCGAGGCACACCACGGCGATGTGGAGGCAAAGACCATCGTAGCATGTCTGGTCCAGGCAGCCGATGCCATCTCCGCTGCACGTCCGGGCGCTCGCCGCGAGAACCTGGAGAACTATATCAAGCGTCTGGAGAAGCTCGAGAGCATCGCCAACGAGACGCCCGGCGTTTCCGGTTCGTTTGCCATTCAGGCAGGCCGCGAGATCCGCATCATTGTCAATCCGGAGAAGGTTTCGGACGACAAGATGGTGCTTCTTGCCCGCGAAATCGCCAAGAAGATCGAGAACGAGCTGGATTATCCCGGCCAGATCAAGGTCAACATGGTACGCGAAACGCGTGCGATCGACTACGCAAAGTAAGCAAAATCATACCCCGCAAGAGATTCTCTTGCGGGGTATTTTTATGCCTTTTTTCAGCTTTTAATCTTTATTGCAGACAATGAACCGCACGCCACCCTTTATATTTTCCGCCTTGCAGGTCAGGCCGTGCAGCGCAAGGATTTTCTGCAGAATGGCCAGTCCCAGTCCGTGCCCGCCTGCACGGTCGCGCGCCTTATCGCCGCGATAGAACATCTCGAACAGGCGCGGCAGCTCGTTCTCCGGAATGGGTTCGCAGTCGTTTTCGACGGTCAGCAGATGATTGCGGCTGTTCGTCAGCCGAACGGACACACGCCCGTTTTCCGGCGAATACTTGGCGGCATTCTCGAGCAGGCAGCCGACGGCACGCCGCAGCAGCGTTTCGTCGCCGCGGATACGCACGCCGTCCGCAATATCGGCGGTCAGGCGGCGTTTTTCGAACAGCGGCGCGTACTCGGTCAGTACATCGCGCACAAGTGCGGTCAGATTGAGCGTTTTGCGGTTTTTCAGCTCGTCCGTGCGGTCAAGACGGGTGTAATCCAGCATTTCCCGCACCAGACCGTTCATACGGTCGGTTTCCTGCTCGATAGCGGCAAGATACCGCGCGTTTTCCTCGGGCGAAATGTCCTGCGCGATGGCCTCGGCGTACCCGCCGATGAGCGCAAGCGGCGTTTTCAGGTCGTGGCTTGCCGCCGACACAAACTGCTGGCGTTTGTCCTCGAGGTCGCGTTCGCTGTCCCAGCGGGTGTGCAGAGTCGCCGCCATTTCGCTCAGCGCACGGTTGAGTTCACCGATTTCGTCTCCGCGGTTCAGGTCAGGTTTGAATTCGTCGAATGCGAGAATGGATACCCTATTGGCTTCTCTTGCCGTATCAACCAGTGGGTCGGACACCATTCGGCGCACAATTTTATAAAAGAGGAACAGGAAAATCAAGTACAGCGCAATCGTGATAGGCAGCATAAGGTGAAAACAAGTACCGTATGCGTTTTCTCGATTGACCAGCGCCGCCGTAGCAAGAAGCACCTCGTCATCATACGGCATCACCTGAAACGTGCCGACATATCGTTGCGATGCCCGTACCTCCGCCCACTCCTCGTCCGGTATGTTTTCGCCGTCTATCGCCCGCAGTTCGGTATCCAGATAGCGCAGTGCATCAAAGTAGCCCTCCATCGCTGCATCCGTGCGAAATGGCCATTTCCCCGGTATGTATGCACCTATGTACTCGCCTCCGTCGGAGCAGAACTGATTTGTTTCCTCAACCGGTGTTTGCGCCGTCCATTCCTCATAAACAATCTGAATTCGATTCGGGAAAAAGATAACTTGTGTATCTGTCTTGACCTGTCGGCCATAGACTGTAACTATCGGTTCCGCAAGCTCGTGAGTGTATGCCTCGTTCATTTCACGCAGCGATTGCTCGGAGAAACCGCTCAAATCAATACCATAGTACATTGCCGAAGACGCATAATAGTACAGCATCAGCGGCGATCTAATCAGAACCCGCTTATGATTTTCATCATAATACTGTATGATATAGGGCGTATCTACATTATAATAGGGCGACAGATTGGCGCGCAGCAGATCGTATTCCGCTGTGCCTTCTGCCGGGTAGTGCGCTGCATCACCTTTCAGGATTTTAAGGTCACTCATCAGCAATCCCGTACTCGCTCTCATGCTGGCATTAGCTTCCTCTCGAGCTTTATCCTGCGCAAGCTTTGCCACTTGCCACACCCACGGCACCAGAAACACCGCCAGAATCACCGCCACAACCGCGGTCAGCCTGGCCGCGATGCCGATTTTACGAAACCGCTTTTTCATGTTGATCCCCCCAATCGGTAGCCCTTGCCGTACACCGCACGGATATGCTGCGAGGCTGTTCCAAGCGCCTTACGCAGACTGGCAATATGCCGGTCGATCATGCGCTCGTCCCCGTCGAAATCCGTGCCCCATACCCGCTCGATGAGCAGGTCGCGCGACACCGTGCGTCCCTGTTCGCGCAGCAGCAGCTCGAGTATCTTCGTCTCCTTGGGACGCAGATTCACCGGGTTTCCGTCCACCGTTACCGTGCCGGATGCCGTGTCCATCAGGATATTCGCGTAGCCGAGCTCACTCGCGCCCAGCCGCAGCCCGCGGGCCCGCCGCATGAGCGCCTGCGCCTTTGCCACCAGCACCGGAAACGAAAACGGCTTGGTGATATAATCGTCCGCGCCCGCGCGGAATCCTGCCAGCGTGTCACCCTCCTGCCCAAGTGCCGTCACGAAAATGACCGGTACGTCGCTCTCCTGCCGCACCGCTTCGCAGACCTCCAGCCCGTTCAGATGCGGCATCATCACATCCAGCACCAGCAGGTCGAACGGCTGCGCCTGTGCCAGCACGAGCGCCTGTTCGCCGTCATACGCCGGTGTTACCGTCACGCCTGCTGCCCGAAAGAAATCCTGCATCAGCGCGGATAACGCCTTGTCGTCCTCCGCCAAAAGAATGTGTCCTGCCATGGGAGTGCCCCCTCGCTATCTGTCATTGGTCTATCCTTTTCCTGTATTTAGTATAGCATAGAATTGTCCATTCTTTATCCAATGAAAAAAGCCTTTCCGAAATTTTTTTCGGAAAGGCTTTTGTATAAGTTCGATTTAGACGGCTTCTTTACGCCTGCGGCGGGATACAGCCCACGCCGTCCAGAATAAAGTGCGGACGATATGCGTAATTCTCCACATCCTTGCGGGTAGTGCAGCCGGAGAGCACCAGAACGGTGTCCAGACCGGTTTCGATGCCGGCAACGATGTCGGTGTCCATGCGGTCGCCGATCATGGCCGCCTCGTGCGAATGCACGCCCAGCAGGCGCAGACCGGTACGCATCATCAGCGGGTTCGGCTTGCCGACATAGTATGCGGTCTTGCCGGTGGCCAGCTCAATCGGCGCAACCAGTGCGCGGCATGCCGGAATAATGCCCTGCTCGGACGGGCCGGTCAAATCGGAGTTGGTAGCGATCAGGCGCGCACCCTTGTTGATCAGATCAACGGCCTTGAGGATGGTCTGATAGTTGTAGGTGTTGGTTTCACCCGCGATAACGTAATCCGGGTCAACATCGTTCATCACGATGCCCGCCTCGTACAGCGCACCGACCAGACCGGGCGCGCCGATCACATACGCGGATGCGTGCGGCTTCTGGCTGGCGATAAACTTTGCCGTAGCCAGAGCAGAGGTGTAGAAATGCTCCTCACCGATCTCCAGACCCATGCGGGCCAGCTTCTGCTGCAGCTCCAGCGGCGAACGCTCGGAGGAGTTGGTCAGGAAAAGGAAGCTCTTGTTTTCACGCTGCAGCCAGTCTACAAATTCAGGTACACCGGGCAGCAGACGGTTGCCGTGATAGATAACACCGTCCATATCGCAAATGAAGCCCTTCTTGTCGCGAAGCAGCTCTAATTCTTCGTTCATTATGCTGATCTCCTTTCGGTAGGCGACCCATGCTGAAACAGCATAGCCGGAAATCTTTTTGTCCATTCTTATTATGCGTAAAATTTCCGCGAACGTCAAGAGCCAACCGAGGAAAAAATGTTAAATCCTCGTAAAGAGCTGAAAAGAGAGCGGAGAGCGAGGAGTGGAGAGTGAAGATTTTCTTCTCCGGGCGCATACCAAGGGACACAGGCGGCTCTGCCGCTGTGTCATTTTTAACAAACACCAAAAAGGACCCGGAATCGATAATTCCGAGTCCTTTTTGGCGCAAGCCTGTAAGGGTGTCCCCTCGTTCCAAAGGGCACAGCCCTTTGGAACGAAGCCGAGAGCCTTACGGCTCGAGGCGGTTCATATCACGCGGGAACATAGAAGCCTCGCGGATGTTGTTCAGCCCCAGCAGCTGCATGGTCAGTCGCTCCAGACCAATGCCCAAACCGCCGTGCGGCGGCATACCGTACTTGTGCAGCATGGTGAAGGACTCAAACAGCTTGGCGTTCATCTTGCGGGCCGCCAGCTTGTCCATCTGCTCCTGATAATCGTGGATACGCTGACCGCCGGTGGTGATCTCCAGGCCGCGGAACAGCAGGTCGAACGACAGCGCCAGCTTCGGATCCTCCGGATCATCCTTCGCGTAGAACGGACGCTTTGCGGACGGGAAGTGAGTTACAAATACGAAATCAGAGTCGTGCTCCTCCTTTGCCCACTGGCACAGCAGCACTTCTTCGTCCGGATTGAGGTCGTAACGGTTCTTGGACTTGTGACCGTACTTCTCCTCCATGATCTGCTTGGCCTCGTGGAAGCGGATGGTCGGGATCTCCTTGATCTCCGGAACCTCGGCGTTCAGCATAGCGAGTTCCTCGGCGCAGTGCTCCTTAACGTAAGCCATAACGGACTTCAGCATGCCGGTCTCCATTGCCATTACATCGTACATGGAATCAATGTAGGCCATCTCGAAGTCCAGACCCATGTACTCGTTCAGGTGACGAGAGGTGTTGTGACGCTCTGCACGGTAAACCGAGCCGATCTCGTATACACGGCCGAATGCACCGGCGAGGTACTGCTTGTGGAACTGCGGGGACTGTGCCAGATAAGCCGGGGTGCCGAAGTAATCCAGCTTGAACAGGTTTGCGCCGCCCTCAGCGCCTGCAACTACGATCTTCGGGGTGTGGATGTGGGTAAAGCCCTGCGACTGCATGTACTGTGCAAAGCCGTCAGCGATCGCACCCTGTACGCGGAAGATCGCCTGCTTGCGCGGATGACGCAGCGTGATCGGGCGCAGCGGCAGATCAACATCGAGGGACAGACCCATATACTTCTTGCCGAGCGGTACCGGCAGCTGGTCGTACGGCTTGCCGAGGATGGACAGTGCGCTCAGAACGACCTCAACACCATGCTCTGCACGCGGCTCCTCACGAACGGTACCGGTAACCTCAAGTACCATTGCGTCCTTGATGTCCGAACGCTTGATGCCGCCGATCTCGTCACCCTGGAAGGTGCACTGGATCAGACCGCGCTCAACGCGCATTACAACAAAAGAAAAGTCAGACATATCGCGTACACGGTGAACCGTGCCGCGGAACGTGACCTCGCTGCCGACTGCTTCGCAGACGCGCTTTACGGTGTCAACGTACTGACCCGCTTCATGAATCATTTCCATAATATTACGCCTCTCTGTTTACAATTTTCAGATAGAGTTATTGTAGCATGGATTTAATGCCGTGACAAGGTTTTACCAGTGAAATCCACGCTGTTTCGACAATTTTTCTTATCGTTTCAGCCGGCGGAGCACCGCCTGTACTTCCTCGCGGCCCTCACCGCTGACGATAATGCACACTGCATAAACGCCCGCACCGACCACGACAGCCGCGCCAAGGCGAATGAGATTGCCGACCGGCAGCAGCGTGCATGCAAAGGCCGCCACACCGCACAGCAGAGCCGAAACGATGATGCGCACCAGGCTGACCGGTGCCACGCGGAACAGAAACCGGCTGCGCACGCGCACGCAGGTGATGATAAAATAGGACGCAAATGCGACCACCGAACCGAGCGCACCGCCGGTAAATCCAAGCGTTTTGAGCAGAATGACACTCGAAACCACCTTGATAACCGCTGCAATCGCACTGTTCTGCAGAACGTGTACGGTGGACTGCTCCAGCTCATACGCCTTGTTGGCGTATTCGGTCAGGCCCATGAACAGCATGGCCAGCGCGGTATACGCGATGACCGGCGCACCGGCGGCGTACTTCGCGGGGAACAGGAACCGGCTGAGCGGCAGCGCGACCGCCGTCAGACCTGCAACCGCAGGCACGGCGATCAGCAGATACAGCCGCACGCCCTGATCGAGCAACGGCTTTGCCGCAGCTTTGCCGCCCTCACGCCAGCCGCGCAGCACGGCAGGATACACGCCGCGCATAATGCCGACCGAGATCATCGTGAACAGACCGCTCGCGATCGAGTTGTTATTCGAATAGTATGCGTACAGAATGTTGCCGTAAAAGCCGACAACGAGGTATTTGTCGATCTGGTTGAGCAACGCCACCGAAATGGAAACGCCCATCAGCGGTACGCCGTATTTGAGGAACCTGTTCAGCAGCGGCTTGGAGAAATATTTCAGCCGCACAACAACCGGCAGGCTAAGCGCAAACACCGCACCGATGGTGGCTACACCGTCCGCAATGGTATTGGCAAAGATAGCCGGGAACGGCGACGGATAATTCGACTTGCCGCCGACAAGCGCGAATGCAACCGCGAGCTTGAGCACCGCCGAGGTCAGCGACCACAGGATGGACGCTTTGACGCGGCCGAGCTGAATCAGCGCCGCATTGAGCACCTGAAACGCCGTGTAGGTGCAGAACATCAGCGCGCCGCCCAGATAGACCGGACTCTGCGTCACAGCCGCCGTAATGCAGCAGCCGATGGCAACAAGCACGCACAATCCCACATAGATGGTAGAAACCGTGGAGAACAGGCCGCGTCCTTCATCGGCGCGGTACTCCTCACCGACATAGCGGGTGGCGGAATTCGCCATCCAGCCCGCAAGGATGAGGTACAGCAGCTGTATCGTGGTGTTGGTCAGGTTGAATGCACTGACCGCACCCTCCACAAAGATGTGAGAATACAGCGAGGAACACCCGATGACGAGCAGTCCCTCGACCACCTTGGCCGGCAGGAACAGCATGGCATCGCGCGTCATGGTATTTTTAGAGGACAAAAGAAAAACCCTCACTTTCCGTCAGATAAAATCAGTATACCATGTTCTGAGCAAAAAAACAAACTTCGTTTGCCAAAATACTGCCGAAAAAGACGACATTTACCGCGTCCGAGTTTTGCAATCCCCCTGTTTTCATGGTATACTGATTATACTTGTCAAGTGGAGGTATTTGACTTTGCGAATCATGCATGTAATGGGCGGCGGCGATGTAGGCGGCGCCAAGACCCAGATTATGAATACCGTGACCGGACTCAACCGCAATAACGATGTGATGCTCATCTCGTTCCGCGCAGGTCCGTTTGCGGATGAAGCGCGCGAACGCGGCATTGATGTGCGCGTGATCGAGCGGCACAACCCATTCCGCGCGGCACGAACCATGCGCGACCTGGTAGATGCGTTCAAGCCCGATATAATTCACTGCCACGGCGGCCGTGCCAACCTGATGGGAGCCATGGTGCGCCGCAGCCGTCAGGTGCCGATCGTCACGACCGTGCACTCGGATTATCGGCTGGACTACCTCGGCAGTCCGCTCAAGCAGTACACGCTCGGCACGGCGAATGCCATTGCCCTGCGCTTTCTCGACTTCTATCAGCCGGTCGCGGACCGTATGGCACGCACGCTCATCGAGCGCGGCTTTGACCCGGAGCGCATTGTAAAAATCTACAACGGCATGGATTTTGATCGTCCGAAGGGCGAATTTGACCGTGTTGCCTATCTGCGGGACACCTACGGAGCCGAGATCGAGGACGGCGACGTGCTGTGCGGCATTGCCGCGCGTCTGACCGCCGTCAAGGATATTGCGACCACCATCCGCGGCTTTGCCGAGGCGCTGAAATCCGCGCCGCAGCTGCGCCTGTTCATCGCCGGTGACGGCGAGGACGAGGATATGCTCAAAAAGCTGTGCGACCAGCTCGGCGTGCGCGAGCGCGTAACATTCTGCGGCTGGGTATCGCCGGTCATGCCGTTCTTCCGTGCGATGGACATCAACCTGCTGTCCTCGGTGTCCGAAACCTTCCCGTACTCCATTCTTGAGGGCGTTTGTGCCGGCTGCGCGACCATCTGCTCGGATGTCGGCGGCATGCCCGAGCTCATCGACACCGGCGAAAACGGCTATATCTTCCCGGTCGGGGACGATAAGCGGCTGGCGGAATATCTGGTCCGTCTGGGCAACGATGCCGAACTGCGGCAGAAATTCGCGGACGCGCTGTACGAAAAAGCCTCCCGCGATTTCTCGCGCGACAAAATGTGCGAACGTCAGATGGAAAACTACCGTCACCTGCTGGCACGGTTCCACCGTCCGAAAAACGAGCGCGAGAGCATTGTCATCTGCGGTGCTTACGGACGCGGCAACGCCGGTGACGACGCCATCCTCGAGGCCATTGTGCAGGAGATGCGCCAGCTCGATCCCGATCGCACCATCTGCGTGATGTCGCGCAGGCCGAAGGAAACGCGCCTGATCTACCGCACGAACGCCATCTATACCTTTAATGTGTTCTCCGTCCTGCGCAAGTTCCGCCATGCCGCGCTGTATATCAACGGCGGCGGCTCGCTCATGCAGGATGTCACGTCCACCCGCTCGATCTGGTACTACTGCTACACGCTGTACGCCGCCAAAAAGCGCGGCTGCAAGGTAATGATGTACGGCTGCGGCATCGGTCCGATCAACCGTCCGGGCAACCGCCGGATGGCCGCCAGAACCATTGATGCATCGGTTGACCGCATCACGCTGCGCGATGACAATTCCCGCGCACTGCTTGCCGAAATGGGCGTTACACGGCCGGATATCCGTGTTTCCGCCGACCCGACCATCATTCTGACGCCGGCGCCGCGTGAAATCGTCAATATCGCCCTCGAGCAGAGCGGTATCGACCCGAACGGCAGCTATATCGGCTTCGGTCTGCGCAACTGGAAGGGGCTGGACGCGGCTCTGCCCGAAATCGCGGCTGCAGCCAACTACGCCTACGAAAAGCACGGCCTGACGCCGGTTTTCGTACCCATCGAGTTCCCGAGCGACCTCATGCCCGCAGAACGTGTCGGCGCACTGCTGCACTGTCCGTGGCACGCCGTGCGTACCCGACAGCCCATCGAAGTCACCATCGGCATCCTCTCCCGCATGAAAACCGTGGTCGGCATCCGACTGCATTCGCTGATGTTCTCCGCCGGTCAGGGCGTTCCGGTCGTCGGCATGAGCTACGATATCAAGGTGGACGGCTTTCTGAAATATATCGGCAGCCGCACCTGCCTGCAGCTTTCGTCCGTCAAGGCGGAGCCGCTGTGCCGCCTCATTGACGAGTGCGTCTCCGGTGCGCTCGATAACGAGGTGCACCGCACTGCGGAAATGCTGCGAGAAAGAGAGTCCGAGAATGTGAAGGGTGCAGCGAAGCTGCTGAACATTTCCGAAAACTAAACCGTAGGTCAGCCCGCCCTACGATATATGATAAAACAATCCACTAAAGGGGTTATATAGATATGAAGAACCACATCGTCTGTCTTTCGACAACGAACTACCATCCTCTGCCGACGCGCAAGCAGAACGTGATGAGCCGTCTGCGCAACAGCGAAATCCTGTATTTTGATCCTCCGGTGTCCATGATCGCACCGCTCAAGGACAAAAAAGCCTCCGCATATATCGAAAAGTACAAGCAGCCCGGCGAAAAAGTCGAAGGACACGAAAACATCACTGTGTACGCACTGCCGCCGGTACTGCCGTTTTTCAACAAATTCCGCTGGATCAACAAAATTAACCAGAAGCGGCAGGCGGCGTTCATCCGCGAAAAGATGCGCGAGCACGGCTTCGGCGACGAGACCGTGCTGTGGTGCTACTCGCCGTCCTCGTGCGACATTGTGGAGCACCTGCCGCACGCCAAGCTGGTATACGACTGTGTAGACCGTCATTCCGCGTACAAGGGTCACATCAATCCCAAGGTTGTGGACAAGATGGAATGCGATCTGGCCAAGCCTGCCGATCAGGTATTCGCAACCGCAGTCGGACTGGCAGAGACACTGGAAAAGATCAACCCGACTACCCAGATGATCCCGAACGGCGCGGCTTACGAGATCTTCTCGCGCGTACAGACCGAGAAAGACACCCTTCCCTGCCCGGAGGACATGAAGGATCTGCCGCATCCGATCTACGGCTTTGTCGGCATGCTGCAGGAGTGCATCGACTATGCACTGATCGAAAAGCTGGCGAAGAGCCGTCCGAACGCGACGATTTTCCTTATCGGACGCACGCTGCCGGGTGTTGACCTGACCAACCTCAAGCAGTACCCGAACATTGTATTCCACGGTCTGGTGCCGCAGCCCGAGCTGCCCGCATATCTGGCGCAGATGGACGTCTGCCTGAACGTATTCCGTGCCGGTGCGCTCTCCAAGGACGTTTCGCCGCTCAAGTTCTACGAATATCTGGCAACCGGCAAGCCGATCGTTTCCACGCGCGAGCCGCTGCAGGTCGAGGATTTCAAGGATGTGGTCTACATTGCCCGCAATCCCGAGATGTTCCTGCCGCTGTGCGATGCCGCTGCCAAGGAAAAACGTCCGGCATGGACGGAAAAACGCCTTGCCTACGGCGCGCAGTGCTCGTGGACCGAGCGCGTGCACCAGATGGAAGAGGTGCTTTATAAAAAGGGCGTTCTGCACGAAAGTGCAGAGGAGTAAAATTTATCTTTGGGCATTTACACGAATCCCGAAAAAAGCGGGTAAAATACTTGCATTAACAAGTTAAATTAGCTAAAATAAATATGTATCGTCACCGTTGGTTTTAAGAAAGAGGTGTACACATGACCGGCAGCGTATTTTTGAACCAGACTGCAGCTGAACAGTTTTTCGTTCTCGGGCATTCGTGCATTCTCTCGGGCATCGGTGCACATAAATGAGCGATTATAGGGCACGGGTATACCCGTGCCCTCATTTGTTTTTGTAGGAGGAATAACAAATGAAAAAAGTTCTCGTTGTCATGGGATCCGACAGTGATCTCAAGGTAATGGAAAAGTGTGTTGACCGTCTGAAATCGTTCGATATTCCGACTGAGGTCCGCATTTGCTCCGCGCACCGCACCCCGGCCGCTGCCGAGCAGCTGGCGGAGAACGCGGCAGCCGAAGGCTTCGGCGTTATCATCGCGGCAGCAGGCAAGGCCGCACATCTCGGCGGTGTACTGGCGGCTTACACCACGCTTCCGGTAATCGGCGTGCCGATGGCCACCAGCGTGATGGGCGGCATGGACAGCCTGCTCTCCATCGTGCAGATGCCCAAGGGTATTCCGGTGGCAACCGTTGCGATCGACGGCGCAGACAACGCCGCCATCCTTGCAGCACAGATGATCGCCCTGTCGGATGACGCGCTGGCACAGAAGCTCGCGCAGTTCAAGGCCGATATGGCAGCGGAAGTTACCGCAAAGGACGAAAAGGTTCGCGCTCAGTTCGCGTAATCTATATAGAGCAATACCGCACCCCCGCAAGGTAAAGGCATTGGGGCCGCTCCCATTGGCAGCTTCGATGTACAACCTGCAAACAACATTGTTTCAAATTAACACTACTTATACAAATGGAGGAATTGGACATGGAAAAGAAAGAACAGCTGTACGAAGGCAAGGCTAAGAAGGTATTCGCTACCGACGATGCAAATCTCGTAATCGTTGACTACAAGGACGATGCAACCGCATTCAACGGCGAGAAGAAGGGCACCATCACCGGCAAGGGCGTGATCAACAACGTAATGAGCAATCACATGTTCCAGCTGCTCGAGCAGCAGGGCGTGCCGACCCATTTTGTTGAGCAGCTCTCCGAGCGCGAGACCCTGGTAAAGAAGGTCTCTATTGTACCGCTGGAGGTCATCATCCGCAACATTTCCGCTGGTTCCTTTGCGAAGCGTTTCGGCGTGGAAGAGGGCATCGTATTCGACGAGCCGACCATCGAGTTCTCCTACAAAAACGATGAGCTTGGCGACCCGCTCATGAACGCTTACCACGCTATCGCACTGAAGGCTGCTACCCGTGAGGAGATCGAGACCATCAAGGCAATGGCCTTCAAGGTAAACGAGGTTATGAAGCAGTACTTCGATACCCTGAACGTCATCCTCGTTGACTTTAAGCTCGAGTTCGGCAAGACTGCGGACGGCAAGATCGTTCTCGCAGACGAAATCTCTCCGGATACCTGCCGCCTGTGGGACAAGACCACCAAGGAGAAGCTGGACAAGGACCGTTTCCGTCGTGACATGGGCGGTGTCGAGGAAGCATATCAGGAGATCATGAAGCGCGTTATGGGCAAGTAAGCCCATCCGCAAGGCAAGATTCGGACAAGAAAAGGCTGAAGAATGAAATATCGTATTTTAAGAAAAAGCAGCACTCCGTTTGACAAGGTGCATGAGGAGTGCGGTGTATTCGGTATCGCAGCGCCGGAAGGCAAGGAGATTTCCGCCGCGCACGACGCGTATACTGCACTGTTTGCTCTCCAGCACCGCGGTCAGGAGGCTGCCGGTATCGCCGTAAACAAAAACGGCGTGATCCACTGCCATAAGGACACCGGTCTGGTCAGCGCCGTGTTCAATCAGGAGATTCTGGACAACATGCCCGGCTCGATGGCTATCGGTCATGTGCGCTACTCCACCACCGGTGATACCCGCCGCGAGAATGCGCAGCCGATCTCCATCACCCATGTAAAGGGCAATCTCGCGGTTGCGCACAACGGCAACCTTGTAAACGCAGGCGAGCTGCGCCGCGAGATCGAGCTGGACGGCGGCATTTTCCGTTCCTCGAACGACACCGAGGTGCTGGTCTACACCATTGTTAAGGAACGCCTCAAGTGCGGCTCTATTGAAGAAGCCGTTATGAACACCATGCACCGCATCGAGGGTGCATACTCGCTGGTTGTTATGTCTCCGCGCAAGCTGATCGCGGCACGCGACCCACACGGCTTCCGTCCGCTGTGTATCGGCCTGCTGGACAACGACTGCTACATTTTCGCTTCCGAGACCTGCGCTCTGGACGCGCTCGGTGCAAAGTTCATCCGCGATGTAGAACCCGGTGAGGTCTGCGTTGTCGAAAACGGTGAGCTGCGCTCCATGCACTGCGGTATCGAGTGCAAGTCCTCCGCGTGCGTATTCGAGTACATTTACTTTGCCCGTCCGGACTCCATCATCGACGGTGCATCGGTTGAGCTGGCCCGTCAGGAGGCCGGCAAGTATCTGTCCATCGAGCATCCGGTCGGCGCTGACGTGGTTATCGGCGTACCGGATTCCGGTATCCCGGCAGCCATCGGCTACGCGAAGTTCTCCGGCATTCCGTACGGCGTCGGTCTCATCAAGAACCGCTATATCGCCCGCACCTTTATCCAGCCGGGTCAGGACAAGCGCGAGCGCTCCGTACGTCTCAAGCTGAATGCCCTGCGCACCGCTATTGAGGGCAAGCGCGTCATCATGGTCGATGACTCCATCGTCCGCGGTACGACCTGCGGCCGTCTGGTAAAGCTGCTGCGTGACGCAGGCGCGGCTGAGGTTCACATGAGAATTTCGGCACCTCCGTTCCGTCATCCCTGCTTCTTCGGCACGGATATTCCGGAGCGCAACCAGCTGCTCGCACACAACCGCACGGTTGAGGAAATGCGCGAGATCATCGGCGTGGATTCGCTCGGCTTCCTGTCGCTCGAGGCCTGCCGCAAGATTGCAGTCGGCTGCAAGCTGGGCTTCTGCGATGCATGCTTCTCCGGCGAGTACCCGATTCCGGTCCCCGAGCAGGTGGATAAGAACATGTTCGAGACCGAGATTCCGCTCCCCTCTAACAAAGACTAAACCTGAATGGAAAATGATGATTGATAATGAAGGTCACACGCCTTCATTATCAATTTTCCATCTTTAATTATGAAAGTGAGATGTTAAGAATGAGTGTAAGCCGTTCTGAAAGCTACAAGGCTGCCGGCGTTGACGTTACCGCAGGCTACGAAGCGGTCAAGCTGATGAAGCCGATGGTAGAAAGCACCTTTACCAAGGGCGTTATGGGTACGCTCGGCGGCTTCGGCGGCCTGTTCCGTCCGGATTTCAATGGCATGAAGGATCCGATCCTCGTTTCCGGTACGGATGGCGTCGGCACCAAGCTCAAGCTGGCGTTCCTGATGGACAAGCACGACACCGTTGGCATCGACTGCGTTGCCATGTGCGTAAACGATATCGCCTGCTGCGGTGCACAGCCGCTGTTCTTCCTCGACTATGTTGCAGTCGGCAAGAACCACCCGGAGAAGATCGCACAGATGGTTTCCGGTATCGCAGAGGGCTGCCGTCAGGCAGGCTGCGCGCTGATCGGCGGCGAGACCGCTGAAATGCCGGGCTTCTATCCGGAAAACGAGTACGATATGGCCGGCTTCTCTGTCGGCATGGTCGATAAGGAAAAGATGATCGACGGCACCGGCATCAAGGCCGGCGACGCGCTGATCGGTGTTGCCTCCTCCGGCGTACACTCCAACGGCTATTCTCTGGTTCGCAAGACGCTCGGCATCAACGAGAAGTCGGTTCGCCGCTACATCGACGAATTCGGCAAGACCCTCGGCGAAGAGCTGCTGACCCCGACCAAGATCTACGTTAAGGCGATCCAGTCCCTGATGGGCAAGGTTGAGGTTAAGGGCATCAGCCACATCACCGGCGGCGGCTTCTATGAAAACGTACCGCGCATGCTGCCGGCAGGCATCGTTGCCAAGATCGAGAAGGCTGCTATGCCGGTTCCGCCGGTATTCGACCTGATCGCAAAGACCGGCAAGATTCCGGAGCGCGACATGTACAACACCTTCAACATGGGCGCCGGTCTGGTTCTGGCCGTTGCCGCTGAGGACGCTTCCCGCGCGGTTGCAGCAATTTCCGCTGCAGGCGAGCAGGCTTATGTTATCGGCGAGTGCGTAAACGGCGCTGAAAAGGGCGTAGAGCTGGTATAATTCTATCCCGTTTCGTAGGGCGGGGTGCCCTCACCCCGCTGCTTCTAACGATAAGCAGATAATTTACAACGGCGGGGTGAGGGCACCCCGCCCTACGGAGAAGAAGATGCTGTTTTCAGCATACTTCGATTTTCGGAGAAAAATAAATGACAAAAATTGCAGTTTTGGTTTCGGGCGGCGGCACGAACCTGCAGGCGCTCATTGACGCACAGCAGGCGGGCAAGATCGAAAACGGACAGATTTCGCTCGTTATTTCGTCCAACCCGAAGGCGTATGCACTCGAGCGTGCCGCAAAAGCGGCTATTCCCTCCGAGGTGCTGCGCCGCAGGGACTTTTCCGACGCAGAAGAGTACGGCAAGGCGCTTACCGCTCTGCTGGAGAACGCAGACATCGGTCTGATCGTGCTCGCAGGCTTTATGACCGTCCTGCCGGACAGCTTCTGCCGCCATTTTGAAAACCGCATTATCAACGTACATCCCTCGCTCATCCCCTCCTTCTGCGGAGAGGGCTTCTACGGTCTGCGCGTGCATGAAGCCGCGCTGGCAAAAGGGGTAAAGGTTACCGGTGCGACCGTACATTTTGTATCCGAAGTGGTAGACGGCGGCGCGATCATCGCGCAGAAGGCCGTTGAAGTGGAAGATGGCGACACACCGGAGACCTTGCAGAAGCGCGTCATGCAGAACGCAGAGTGGATTCTTCTGCCGCAGGCAGTATCCGACTTCTGCGCAGGCAGACTGCGCGTGGACGGCGCTATCGTCCATAAAAACTGAACAGGAGTGACAGCATTATGAGCAAGAATGTTTTTGACATCAGCCAGGAGCTGATGAGCAACGCATATCCCGGCCGCGGCATCATTCTCGGCCGCACCCCGGATAATAAAAAGAATGTTATCGCCTACTTCATCATGGGCCGCTCGGAGAACAGCCGCAACCGCGTGTTCACCGAAACCGAGGACGGCATCCGCACCGAGGCGTTCGACCCGTCCAAGATGGTCGATCCCTCGCTGATCATCTATCATCCGGTGCGCCTGTACAACGGCACCCTGGTCGTTACCAATGGCGACCAGACCGATACCATCGTGGACTATCTCAAGCAGGGCAAGAGCTACTTTGAAGCGCTCCGTACCCGCGAGTTTGAGCCGGATGCGCCCAACTACACCTCCCGTATTTCGGGCGTTGTCAATCCGGACGGCTCCTACAGCCTGTCCATCCTCAAGAACTTCACCTCGGACCGCACCGCCAACAAGCGTTTCTTCTATGAGTACGATAAGCCGGTTGCCGGTCTGGGCCACTTCATCCATACCTATCAGTGCGACGGCGATCCGCTGCCGCCGTTCCGCGGCGAGCCGAAGTGCATCCGCATCGAGCTGCCCATCCGCGAGTTCACCAACCTGCTCTGGAACAGCCTGAACGAGCAGAACAAGGTTTCTCTGTTCGTGCGCTACGTCGATCTGGAGACCGGCGAAGTTGAGCAGGAAATCCGCAACAAGAACGCAGAATAACTGCGACCTGATGAGCAGAAAGGACTATTTATGAAAGAATTATCCTTAAAGTACGGCTGCAACCCCAACCAGAAGCCGGCCCGCATTTTTATGACCGAGGGCGAGCTTCCGATCGAGGTACTCAACGGCAAGCCGGGCTATATCAACTTCTGTGACGCATTCAACTCCTGGCAGCTCGTCCGTGCGCTGAAAAAGGCGACCGGCCTGCCCGCAGCTGCGTCCTTCAAGCACGTTTCTCCGGCCGGTGCCGCTCTCGGCAAGCCGCTGACCGATATTGAGAAGCAAATGTACTTTGTTGACACCGACAAGGAGCTGTCTCCCATCGCATGTGCGTACATCCGCGCACGCGGCGCTGACCGTCTGTGCTCCTACGGCGACTGGGCGGCTCTGTCCGACACCTGCGACGCAGACACCGCTTCCTACCTCGCACACGAGGTTTCCGACGGCATCATCGCGCCGGACTTCACCGCTGAGGCCCTCGAGATCCTCAAGACCAAGCGCAAGGGCGGCTACAACGTTGTCAAGATCGACCCGAACTATGAGCCGAAGCCGATCGAGCAGCGCGACATTTTCGGCATCCGCTTCGAGCAGGGTTACAACAACTACGAGATCAACGAGAGCCTGCTCACCAACATTGTTACCGAGAACAAGAATCTGCCGGAGAGCGCAAAGCACGACATGATCCTTGCGCTCATCACGCTCAAGTACACGCAGTCCAACTCGGTCTGCTACGTCAAGGACGGCATGACCATCGGTGTCGGCGCAGGTCAGCAGAGCCGCATCCACTGCACGCGACTCGCCGGCAACAAGGCCGACAACTGGTTCGTTCGTCAGCATCCGAAGGTTCTCGGTCTGCAGTTTGTTGACGGCATCCGCCGCCCGGACCGCGACAACGCGATCGACGTTTACACCTCGGACGAATATGAGGACGTACTGGCTGAAGGCGTATGGCAGAAGACCTTCAAGGTAAAGCCGGAAGTGCTCACCGCTGAGGAAAAGAAGGCGTGGATTGCAAAGAATACCGGCGTAACCGTTGGTTCGGACGCATTCTTCCCGTTCGGCGACAATGTAGAACGCGCACGCAAGTCCGGCGTGGAGTACATCGTACAGCCGGGCGGCTCCATCCGCGATGACAATGTTATCGAGACCGCGAACAAGTACGGCATCACGATGGCGTTCACCGGCATGCGTCTGTTCCATCACTAATGAAACTGCTGAAAGGCTATTATGCCTACTTAGCCGTATCCGGCGGACTGCTGCTCGGTCTGGCCGCGCAGAACAACTGGGCACTGCAGATGCTGGCGTTCGCGCTGGTGTCTGCCGGTGCGCTGTCCGTGCAGAATGCGTCCCGCTGGTACATGCGCGCAAGCATTGCCGCGGACGTGACGATGGCGTTCAAGCTCATCCTCGGTCCGGCAGTCATCCCGCCCGGCCTGCTGCGGATTGTGCTGCAGTATGCGGCGCTCGTGCCGCTGCTGCTCACCGGCTGCATGCTGCTGATGGGTGTCAAAGACCAGATGCACAAGATCGACCGCAGCACCCTGCCCGAATGGGTTTTGCTGGTGGTCTGGAGCACAGGCTGCATCCTTACGCTGCTCATCGCGCCCGGCTGGCTGAATGACTATCTGGCGCCGCTGGCGGCAAAGGCGGCAAACACGCTCCTGCCGATCGGCTATGTTGCACTTATTGTAGAAATGTTCCGCGCACAGCGTGTGTATTTACAAACGGAGGAACAATAAATGAAAGTTTTGGTTATCGGCGGCGGCGGCCGTGAGCACGCCATCGTCCATACATTGAAGAAGAGCCCCAAGGTGGACCACATCTGGTGTGCGCCGGGCAACGGCGGCATTGCCGCTGAGGCGGAGTGCGTTGCCATCAAGGCGACCGACATCGACGGCATGGTGGCTTTCGCCAAGGAGCACAAGCCGGATCTCGTTATGGTAGCACCGGACGACCCGCTTGCACTCGGCATGGTAGACGCGCTCGAGGCCGCAGGCATCCGTGCCTTCGGTCCGCGCAAGAACGCCGCTATTATCGAGGGCAGCAAGTCCTTTGCCAAGGATCTGATGCAGAAATACAGCATTCCGACCGCTGGCTACGCTGTTTTTGAGAACTCCGCAGACGCGATCGAGTACATCAAGAAGAACGGCGCGCCGATCGTTGTCAAGGCGGACGGCCTTGCGCTCGGCAAGGGTGTTACCGTTGCCATGACCGAGGAAGAGGCCATCGAGGCGGTCAAGGATGCCATCGACGGCGGCGCATTCGGCGGCGCTGGTGCGCGTGTTGTTATCGAAGAGTTCCTCACCGGCCCTGAGGTTTCCGTGCTCGCCTTCGTAGACGGCAAGCACCTTAAGACCATGCCGTCCGCACAGGATCACAAGCGTGCCTACGATCATGACGAAGGCCCGAACACCGGCGGTATGGGCGCATTCTCGCCATCCCGCTTCTATACCGACGACATTGCTGCCGAGTGCATGGAGACCATCTTCAAGCCGACTGTTGCAGCCATGGAGAAGGAAGGCCGTCCGTTCAAGGGCGTGCTGTACTTCGGTCTGATGCTGACCCCGAAGGGCCCGCGTGTTATCGAGTACAACGCTCGTTTCGGCGATCCGGAGACGCAGGCTGTCCTGTCCCGACTGGACACCGACCTGTTCGACATCTTCAATGCCGTTATCGACGAAAAGCTCGAGGATATCGACATCAAGTGGGCGGACAACGCCGCGTGCTGTGTCTGCATGGCCTCCGGCGGCTATCCGAAGTCCTACGAAAAGGGCAAGGAGATCACCGGTCTGGACGATGTGACGGATTCGTTCGTATTCCACGCAGGCACCGCTGTCAAGGATGGCAAGCTGGTCACGAACGGCGGCCGCGTGCTCGGCGTAACGGCAGTTGCCCCCACGCTCGATGAAGCGATCCTCAAGGCGTATGCCGATGTCAAGAAGATTCACTTCGATAAGGCGCATTATCGCACCGATATCGGCGTAAAGTAATATTTTACGTTTATTGTAGGGCGGGCTGACCTCAGCCCGCCCTACATTCTGCGTGAATGGAAGAAAGGAAAAAAGAATGAAAATCGAACAGCAAAATCAGATTTTAGGCTGCATGAACGATGTTCTCAACCAGAACGGCTTCCGTGCGGAAATCATGCAGAAGGACGGCGCACCGACCATTCTGCGCTGCGAGGCAATGCGTCAGGGCAAGGTTGCCAAGGACGTTGTGATTGAAGCCTGCTTCATCCCGATGCAGCTGCCCGCAGAGGACATGGGTCTGCTGCAGTTCTTCGTTACGCTGTTTCAGGGTGCCCCGGAAAACAACAAGGTGCAGCTTCGTCATGCGTGCGATTACTGCAACAACTTCTGTGCGCTCGGCTCGTTCGGCTTCTTTGAGGAGGCCGGTCAGATTTACCTCAAGCACAACACACTGGTGGACGGCTCTCTCGAACTCGAGAAAATCATTCCGTTTGTGGCGGATAACATTTCCGTGCTGATCGCAGCAGTCTCCCGCTTCATCGACGGTCTGGCGCAGATTGCCTATGCAGGCATGACGCTCGACGCTGTTATCGAGCAGGACTTGTTCCCGAAGCTCGGCTAATTGCAAACAAGAAAACACCGCAGAGTAAGGCTTAACCGTTTTAAGGAACTATAAGTCCTGCGGTTAGGGCAGAGAACGGTGTGACCGTTAAGGTCACGCCGTTTTTTTGCGTCCAGGGGTAGATTCTGCAATCATGAGTTCTGTCAGTGCGGGGATTTCCACATGGTCCCTTTCAAGAATCCGCGAAATCTGCTCTGGGCCTTTGCCGTCAATGCAGAGGTCAAAGACGCGCTTGACAATCCGGGCAGCATCCTCATCCAGAATCCACTTGTCCTTGCCGCTGCTCGTTGCCCCATCTGCCGTGTTCGTCCAAAGGGTGAATGGGGCACATGACATGAAAGTGCGGATTGGAAATGCCGACGTCCTCCTTGTCGAGAGAATGAACGGCAAAGTCCACTACCATACCCCGGCTCACAAAGTTCTCCAACAAAAATTGCCTTGCCAGAGCGATGTTCTCCTGCATGGAAAACTCGTTCTGCAAGGCAATGTCAAAGCTGTACGCAAGCTGTGCTTTCTTTCCGCGTTCGGCTTTCTCCACCACGTTCCAGATGGTTTCACGGTCTGCATACTCCGATGGCGCATGCGATGGCAGCAGGATTTCAGAGCAGATCACGCACAGTCTGTGTCAATTTACTCCGGCTCATCCTCATCGAGCAGCGTGAGTACATCAATCGGCGCGTCATTCTGCGTCACCTGCACATGCACATGGGTGCCGAGTGCGGATTCTGCGGGAATGCTGTCCGCGCACACGCCGAGCGCCTCACCGGCGGAGACAACCTGCCCTTCCTGCACGCGTACATCGTCCATGCCACAGTACGACGAGGTCAGGCCGTTATTGTGCGTCAGTGTCACGCAGGTGCCGTACAGACCGTCTTCGGCAATCTGCTGTACAGTGCCGTCGGTCAGTGCGAGCACGGTTTCGCCGGCTTCGGCAGAGAAGTCTGTGCCGGCATGAACACGCCAGTCACCCATGGTTGGCTGGAACAGCAGCGTGTCACCCGAAAACGGCGTCAGCACGGCTCCGGACACCGGTCGCACATACACGGGTGCGCTGACCGTCACAGCCGGTTCCGGCTCTGCCGCCGTGACCGGCTGTTCCTCGATCACTGACTCGGGTTCCTGCTCCTGCTGCGGAACGGTGGCCGGTTCGGTCGGTGCTTCGGCGGTCGAGTCGGCCGGTGCGATGATAGGCATGCCGGTGTCCGGCTCGACCGCGTTCTGCCGGTGTGCATTGCCCCAGATCACCCATGCGGATGCGGCGATGATGAGCGCACACAGCGAAAGAATGGTGTAGAATCCGCGGGTAGAGAGCGCCGCGGTGTGTTTGGATTGATATTGTTTCATGTCCCTTTACCTCCGTTGCTGACAGTATGGTCGGCTGCTGCGGAAAATATACGCGCCGCCGAAAATTTGCCGCACAGCGGACATTTCATCGGCAGATGCCGGATAGCCCACAAAGGGGGGGACGTCTGCGGATTGTACCCAATCGCCGAATGTGGTATACTAAATAAAGAAAAGAGAAACGCAAGGAGGGTAAAGACTATGGAACTGGCTGACTTTTTCGCGATTGACCGGCTGTCGCAGCACGACGAGGAAATGCTGATCGAATCCGCGATGCAAATGCAGCAGATGATGATGCTGTACGAATCCGGCATCCGCGAGATCAAGACCAAGCTGGATATTCTGAGCGATGAGTCGCGTATTTCGGGCAAGCCAAGCCCGATCGATGCCATCAAGAGCCGCATCAAAAGCCCGCGCAGCATTATCGGCAAGCTCAAGCGGCGCGGATTTCCGATCTCGCTGCAGTCCATGATAGACAATCTGAACGATATTGGCGGTATCCGCGTGATCTGTCCGTTTATCGAGGATATTTACACGGTAGCGGACATGCTCATGCGGCAGGACGACTTGACGCTGATCGAGAAGAAGGACTACATTGCCAATCCCAAGCCGAACGGCTACCGCAGCCTGCATCTGATCCTCGAGGTGCCGATTTTCCTCGCGGAACGCACGCAGCCGGTACGCATCGAGCTGCAGATTCGCACGATGGCGATGGATTTCTGGGCCAGCCTGGAGCACCAGCTGCGCTATAAATCCGATGTGGAGATTCCGGAGCATGTGTCCGATGATTTGAAGAAGTGTGCGGATGTTATTGCGGAGACCGATCAGGAGATGCAGCGCATCGCAAAAGAACTGAAAGTGCTGTAAAAGGAGAAACTATGCAATACATACCCATTATAACCCTGGTTCTGGTGGTAATCCTGCTGGGACTGGTCATCGTTCTGCTGACCCGCAAGCCGGAAAAGCCGGACCTTCCGCAGCAGATTGACCCAACCGCATCCATTACTGCGCTCGGCACGCTCGTGACGCAAAACCTGCGCGAAGGCCGGGAAGCGCAGAGCAATCAGCTTTCCGCGATGGACAAGAGCCTTGGAGACAAAATGAGCGGTCTGACCGATCAGCTCGGCCGGTTTGAGACGCGTCTGCAGGGTTTTACGGCGGAAACAACGCAGAATCTGACCAATATCCGCGAAACCGTGGATAAAAACCTGCATACCTTCACGGGTGAGACAAAACAGAATCTGGAAACTATCCGCAGTACGATGGACAAAAATCTGCACACGTTCACCGGCGAAACTAAACAGGATTTGGAAACTATCCGCGAAACGGTAGATAAAAATCTGCACATCTTCACGGGTGAGACTAAGCAGGATTTGGAGAACATCCGCGTTACAGTGGATAAAAACCTGCGTGCCATGCAGGAGGACAACAACAAAAAGCTGGACGATATGCGTCAAATTGTAGACGAAAAGCTGCAGAAAACGCTGTCTGAGCGCATGAATGAGTCATTCAAGCTGGTCAACGAGCGTTTGGAGCAGGTTTACAAGGGCCTCGGTGAGATGCAGACGCTGGCACAGGGTGTCGGTGATTTGAAGAAGGTGCTCACCAATGTCAAGACCCGCGGCATTGTGGGTGAGATTCAGCTGGGCGCGATCCTCGAGGACATTCTCGCGCCCGAGCAGTACGAGACCAACGTGGCGACCGTGCCGAACAGCCGCAATGTGGTCGAGTATGCGGTCAAGCTGCCCGTTGAGGACGGCAGCTTTGTCTGGCTGCCGATTGACTCCAAGTTCCCGGGAGACACCTACGGGGCGCTCCGTGACGCATATGAGGAAGGCTCGCGCGAGCAGATTGACGCATGCGTCAAGCAGCTGATCGCCACCCTCAAATCCGAGGCGAAGGACATTCACGATAAGTACCTTGCGCCGCCGCATACGACCGAGTTCGGCATCATGTTCCTGCCCTTCGAGGGACTGTATGCCGAAGCTGTCAGCCGCGGCATGGTGGAGATTCTGCAGCGGGACTACCATGTCAATCTGGCCGGTCCGAGCACGATGGCAGCGCTGCTGAACAGCCTGCAGATGTCGTTCCGCACGATTGCAATTCAAAAGCGCTCGGGTGAGGTCTGGAGCGTTCTGGGTGCGGTCAAGACCGAGTTTGACAAGTTTGAAGCCTGCCTGACGCAGACGCAGAACCGACTCGATCAGGCGAGCCGCGAGCTGGATAAGCTGGTCGGTACGCGCACGCGCGCTATCCGCCGCAAGCTGAAGGGCGTTACCGAACTCAGCGAGAGCGAAACGCAGAAGGTTCTGGATATCGGCACCGATTCGGAAGAAGAGTGAAGCGCTGAGCGGAAAGAGATTCTCAACCGCTTTCTCGGCAAAAGAAAACACCGCAGAGCAAGGCTTAATAGTGATAAGGTACTATTTAGCTTTGCGAGGGGCAGAGAACGGTGTGACCACAATGGTCACGCCGTTTTTCTGCGTCCAGGGGTAGATTTCGCAACGACTCCATCCCAAATTTTGTGTGTCCACAATCTCTACTACGCCGCAATCTAATTTCCCTCGCTCTATCATTTTGCATCACCCATTTCATTTACCTCATATACGAGAAAAAGCCCAGCTTTTGCTGGACTTTTTCGATAGGCTGCCCGGTTATTTCGTTTGAAATAACCGGTTTTTCTTATTTTCTGATTCTGTTAAAAGTTTTTGTTCCGATTTGCGAGGGGCAATATACAGATACTGCCGCCGTATCGGCGTATGAGCCGAATATCTGACTTTAACCCCAAAAGAAACCCTGTCTGTTCCAACAACAGACAGGGTTTTCTCACTGTTACAGCACCTTTTTTTGCCGCCCGGAATCTTTGGCAGATTGAGCGTAGTCGCGGCCGAGCACGGCGCTGCACAGCTCTACCACGGCTGTGACCGGCGCATAGCAGAATACATCGTCGAAGCCGGTGCCGCCCTTTTTAATACCCATTTCGTGGTGATAAACACCTATTTTAGTGTGATAAGCGGCGTTAAACGCACCGACTGAGCAACTCATCGTCTCCGCAAGAGACACCTCGTAGTAAGCGCAGGCTGCAGCGTGAACTTCATGCCCGGCTTGAATTTATCCTGATGCTTCGCGCCAACCTTGACGATATCGCCCGCGAACTCGTGCCCCATGACGGCCGGATGCTCAGCTACATCGGGATGCACGCGCTTGTGCGCTTGTGCTCGGTGCCGAGGATGGCACACTTGTAGGCGGACATACAGATGCTGTCGGATACGACCTTGACCAGAATCTCATCATCGCGGATTTCCGGCAGTTCAAAGGTATCCAGACGCAGGATCATTCGCAGCATGCAGACGTACAGCTCTTGTTTTCATAATAAAACTCTCCTTCACCATATCTTAAAACACGATAGATTTCAACAATCACAGCTTGGAAAAGCGTACTTTCGGAAGCAGCGCCTCGATAACCGAGCGCTCGGCGGCCTGTGTGCCGCTGCACATGACATTCGCGGCTCCGGTTGCAGTCGAGAGACGGACCGCGTTCTCCTCGCTCATATCCTGCGACTCGGCATACGCCAGCGCGGCCACCACGCTGTCACCCGCACCGACCGTACTGCCGACCGGAACCGTGAGTCCCTCAGCGTAAATCGTGCTGCCCTTGCGCAGATACAGTGCACCGCGGCCGCCCAGCGAGATAACCACCCGTTCGATGCCGCTCTCCAGCAGCTTTTGACCTTCTGCGGTCAGTTCTTCGATGGTTTCCAGTTTTCTGCCCGCCAGACGCGACAGTTCATCATCATTCGGCTTGATGAGGTACGGCGCGGCCTTTAAGCCTTCCGCCAGTAAAGCGCCGTCCGCATCGAGGAACACCCGCGCACCTGCGTTTTTGCATGCGCTCGTCCACACGCGATAGGTTTCCTGCGGTGCGCCCTTCGGCAAGCTGCCCGCCAGCACCACAATGTCGCCTGCGTGCACCTCAGCCAGAAGGTCGTTCAGCAGCGCATCTAAATCTGCGTTCGTAACGGTCAGACCCGGCTCGTTGATGTCGGTATTCGTGTGGCCGACCCGGTCGATAATTTTGATATTCGTGCGGGTCTGCCCCTCAACGAACCGGAACTGCGTGGTGAAATTCTCGTTTTCGAGCAGCTTTTCAAGCATTCTGCCGCTCTCACCGCCCAGAATGCCGACGGCGCGGCTCTCGCCGCCCAGCTTGGCAATCACTTTGCTCACGTTAATGCCCTTGCCGCCGGGATCCGTGCGCATTTCCGTGATGCGGTTGACCGTGTCAAGCGCAATACCCGGAATTTCTACCGTTTTATCCAATGCAGGGTTGAATGTTACCGTATAAATCATGGAATGACTCCCTCCAGATATTTGAAACTATTGAAACAAAAGCTATAATCAAAATAGCAACAGTCCATATAAGCGTCAATCTGTTATTTCAACAAATAATCCCTTTCGTTTTTGTAAGGAATCACAAGAGCACATTCTCCCTGTAAATTCTGTTCTGCGTGCAAAAGGAGCGGCAATGCAGATGAAGTGCCCCAAAAAGTTAGACAATCTTTTGAAGTAAAAATTGTTCAAACTGCCGAAAGGGCTTGTTGGCTGTGAACCGCAGGCGACAAGCCCGTTAATTTTGCCTTGATTCTGCGGTTGTTGTAGTAGTCCGGATAGTCAATGAGTTCCCGCTTGAAGTGCTCCATGGACTGAATTTTTTGCAGATACAGCAGTTCACTCTTGAGCAGTCCGAAAAAATTCTCAATCACAACGTTGTCTAAACAGTTGCCCTTCCGGCTCATGCTTTGACGGATACCCTTTTTCACGAAGTATCCACTGGTATTGCTTGTGCTGGTACTGCCAACCCTGATCTGAGTGCAGGATTAGATTTGTGTTGTCCGGAATTTTTGCAAATGCCTTGTCCAACATCGTTGTCACCATGCTTAACACAGGTCGATCCGAAATCGTATAACTGACCAAATCACTGTTGTGCAAGTCAAGAATAGGCGACAAATACAGCTTTTCCCCAAACAGGCTGAACTCCGTCACATCCGTTACCCATTTCAGATTTGGCTTCCGCTGTGATACGGCGATAGCCGTACCTCGAGCATCGTTTCGACCACCAGTTTCTTGAATTCTGGTGTGTATCGTTTGTTCGGTACTCCTTTTGGCATTAAAATCACCCCATCTGTTAGATAGTATATCACACTGTCTAACAAATGGGGTGCTGTTCAATAACCTCTCCTGACTTTTCCTGTTCTGAACGCAAAGGGTCTCCCGCCAAATGGCGGGAGACCCTTTCTCATTTTATCGGCTTATTTACCGGTCTTTTCACACAGCTTCTGCATGATAACAGCTACCTGTGCACGGGTGGCCGTCCCCTGCGGGTCAAAACGGTTGCCCGATTTGCCGCTCAGCAGACCAGCCTTCTGCATTCTGGTTACAGCGTCCTTCGCATAAGCGCGGATGCTTGCGCTGTCGGCAAATGCAGCTGCACTGCCGGTTTCCTCTACCTTGGTGCCGGTGGCGGTCAGGTAATTGTCCATGATAACCGCAGCCTGCTCACGGGTGATGAGCGCATTCGGATTGAAATGCGAAGCGTCCACGCCGGAAACGATCTTATTGGCTGCTGCCCAGTTGACGTATGCGTTGTAGTACATTTTGCTGTCTACGTCGGCAAACTGGCTCTGGGTGTTGTACGCGGAGATATCTGCGCCTGCCATACGGCCAAGCACGGTGACAAACATGCCGCGGGTCATGCCCTCGTTCGGGGAGAAGGTGGTTGCGGTCGTGCCGTTGAACAGCGCCTTATCGGTCACATATTCGATGGCATCCTTTGCCCAGTGGCCCGCGATGTCGGTGAAGGTGCTTACCGTACCCTCAACAACCTTGACATTCTTGCCCACGGTGCCGTAGTCGTCGTAATCCACAGAGTAATCGTTGAATACATCATCGGATTCGTAGCCTACTGCATCGGTGAAGGTGCCCTCGTTCCAGTCTGCCAGCGTTGCCCAGGTATTGGCATTGCCAGCCTTGATGGAATACGAGTTGATAACCGGAACATCGGTGGACTTCTCTGCAACAGAGGAGTTCAGTACGGTAGTAACGCGAACATACTTTGCACTGCCCAGTGCGGAAATATCAACCGTGTTCTTGCCGTTCTTCAGCTCTGCAGACTGGGAAGCCTTTACGGTCTTGCCGTCGTCCGAGGTCTCAACGGTTGCGGTTGCAGAAGCCGCGCCGGTAATCTCTGCGTTATAGGTAAACTGTGCTGCACTGCCGGTCATTGCGCGCCACTCGGTGGTGTGCGTGCCCTTGGTGACGATATTCTCCGGTGCGTAATCCAGCCATACGACCAGCTTGTCGCTTTCCGGACCCTTTGCAGTCGGATTCGCGTAAATCTGCTTGTTCTCCTCTGCGGTCAGCTTGGTGGTATAGAAGCGGAGCTGACCGATGTCACCTGTCAGCATGGTGTGCGTCTTGCCGCGGCCGCGGTCTGTCAGCAGATGACGGTGGAATGCAAAGCCGGAGTACATGGACTTGCCTTCCCAGTTGCGGATCTCAGAATCAAAATTCGGTGCATCGGTGTGACCGCTTGCCTTGGTATCCTCGTAGCTGTCGCCGCCGGTTGCACGATCAAAGCCGCCGGTGTACTGTACCCACTTGCCGAGGGTAACGCCGCCGCCCATATTCTCGTCGTCGTTCCAGAAGTACTCGCCGTTATCGTTGTTAAAGCCAATGCCATAGGTAACCATGCCGGTCTTGCGGACTGCCATGCGGAACAGGTAGTTGGTGCCGTAGCTGATGGAAGCGCCCTTCATCAGCAGCGGGTTGTGGTCCCACTCATCGCCCGTTGCCAGACGATCGATGTTTGCCCAAACCATGCCGGTAACGCCGTTGTCTACCACATAGTTCTTGTTATCCGGAATTTCTACATAATCGTCCACGCCGTCCAGAGACAGACCCCAGCCGCCGTTGTACTTAACGAGCGTCGGATTGCCGCGGATGATGCCGTCGTTGCCCTTGCCGGACTTATCCTTTACGATCGGGGTGCCCTGCATGGAGCCGAGCACGGCAACGGTCTTCTCTGCCGAGTTGCCGACCTTGACGGCATAGCTGCCGCCTGCCGGTGCCTTGTAGGCAAACTCAACCGTGCGGGTCTCACCTGCCTTGAGCGCAGTCTTCTGCGAGGTAACGGCTGCGCCGTTGATGTACAGCACTGCCTCTGCGGTGCCGTCCTCATTGCCGATGTTCTGCACATCCGCCTTGGTGTAGATGACATCGCTGGTCGGCTCGCTTACCGTGCCGCCGCCGAGCTGCAGGCGCAGGTTGCTGTAGGTGTAGGTTGCCTTGCGGAAGGTAACATTGACGGTCTTGGTGTAGCTGTCCAGCTTGAGGGTATGCGTGCCGAGTGCAGAAAGCGTCAGCGGTGCGCTCAGCGTTGCGGACTCTCCGGGATTCAGACCGACAACACGCTCCTTGCCGCTCTTGCCGAACTCATACAGCCAACGGTCGGTGCCGTTGTCCTTGACACACATGGAGGCGGTCGCCAGACCCTTGCCGACATTGGTCACCTTTGCGGATACCGTGACAGTGCCGTTGGACTGAACGGTGTCCGGGGTGATGGAAATATCGCTGTACGCCAGCTTGGCGCCGTCCTTGGACAGCGTAACCGTCTCAAATACCTTCTCGCCGTCGCTGCTCAGACCCAGGTTCTTATAGGTCAGCAGACCGTCCTTGACGGTTACTTCGAGCATATCGCCCTTGCCGGTTGCAAGCAGGTTGGGATAGTTGTCGTTTAGGCGCTGATCCGGCTTGCCGGTGTCGATCTTGCCGTCACCGATGCGGGCATCGCCCTGGGTTACATACAGGGTATCCGCGCCGCGCTTCGGGTCAGCAGAAGCATAGCGGGAATACAGATGGGTATGGCCGCTGAACATGATATTCACGTTGCCGTTCTCCACGATGGAGGGAACGTACTTGCGGGTCAGGTCATCCTCGAACGGATGGTGCATGGTAACAACGCGGAAGTCAGCCTTCTTGGCATTGTCGGTTGCAAGATCAGCCTTGAGCCAGTCGAGCGACTCGTTTACAACAGCCTTGGTTGCTGCATCCGCCTCGCCGCCGCCCGCAGTGGAGTTCAGCTCGAACAGCGACCACGGGTTGCTGTCCAGCATATCGAAATGCACCGGACCGCAGTCAAACGCTACGTTGCGTCCGGTCTCGTTGGACTTATACTGCTCCTTCTGCACCTTGGTGACATACTCATCAAAGTAGGCACCGTAATCGTGGTTGCCGCTGTTGTAGATAACCGGCACATTGTGCAGGAACGAGCCGACATTCTGGAACCAATACGGGAACTGATCCTTCTGAGAGCCGGTGCCCTCTACCATATCGCCGGTATGCAGGATAAAGTCCGGATCAAACTGTGCGATCACGTCGGAAACCTTGGTTGCCGTTTCAAAGCGATGGCTGTCGCTGACAACCACAAAGCGGATCTCATCCGAATTTTCGGGCAGCGTGCGGAAGTGACCTTCCACAGTCTGTCCGTCCTCGGTCTCAACCTTGTAGGTATAGGTCGTACCCGGAGTCAGATCGGTCAGGCGGGCACGATACATGTGCATGCTCTCACCCTTAAACTTTTCGCCCTCCTCTACCGGAACCTCGAGCGTTTTCTTGTCCGCATCGCTCGTACCGTAGGTAATGGTGGACTTCATCGGTTTATCCAGTTCCCAAACGACAACCATGCCGTTTGTTTTCGGGGTCATCAGGTACGGACCCGTCAGGAAGGAGCCGGTATCCGTCCTTCCGATTGCGAAAGCAGTGCTCGGCACCAGTGTTGCCAGCATCACGGCCGACAGCACACCGCTGAGCAGCCGCCGCATACGCGAAGATTTTTTAGCCATTTTCTTCTTTCTCCTTTCTCTTCACGGTACGGCTGCTGCCATACCGCCGCGTCTATGTTAAACCTTTTAAGTTAAGGCAATACCGCATAATTGAACAAGAGTGATTTGCGAGTAAATTTTGCGTACTGACGAGGCCCAGTTTTGCGGTAATACTTGATGTATTACCGTGAAACTGCAACAAAGTCAGGACACAAAATTTCCGCAAAGCACCGCCGCTTTAATTGTGCGGTGTTGCCTTAAGGTTCGCGCGCTGTAAATATGCGTGTCGAAGTACGAAATCAGCCGCGTTCGGTTCTCGCCTGCCCACTCCAAATCGTAGGTGATGAGCTTGACCTCGTCCAGCGGCGGCAGTCCGTCCGCTGCGCGGGCGGTGCTGTTTGCCGGAAGACGGCAGCTTTTCGCTTCGATGTAGCATTCCTCTCCGCGGGAAGAGGTCAGCCAGTCGATAAAGATGCGGGCGTTTTCGCGCTCCTGCTCCGGTGCACCACGCACAAGCGCGCACGCGCCGATCTCATAGCCGGTGCCGTCTGCCGGACTGCGCACCTCAATGGGATAGCCATCCAGCGCCGCGCGGAAGGCGTCATGCGAGAACACGATGCCGACGGCGTATTCGCCGTTTTTTACCCGCTCTGCCGGCTCCACACCCGAACGGGTGTACAAACCGACGTTTTGGTCTAATTTTTGAAGATACTCCCACGCCTTGTCCTCGCCGCGCATCTGCACAAGCGTTGCCAGCGTGGTATACGAGGTACCCGAGCTTTTCGGAGTTGCCATCACAATCTGCCCTGCCAGTGCAGGCGACAGCAAATCGTCCCAGCAGGTCGGCATCGGCGTTCCCGTCCGTGCAAACCAGTCGGTGTTGCAGGCGAAGCACAGCGTACCGATGTAGATCGGATTCCACACGCCCTGCTCATCCTGATAGGCTTCGGGCACATCGGTCAGCTCGGGACTTTGATACGCCTCCAGCAGACCGGCCTCTCGCAGCTGAATATAGTTATCCGCCGAGCCGCCCAGCAGCACAGAAGCCTGCGGGTTGTCCCGCTCCTGCTCGAGCCGCGCGGTCATTTCTCCGGCAGGAAGATGAATACAGTCCACGGTGATGTCGGTATCCTTGCGGAAGGCACTGCAGTACAGCAGCGTTTCCGACTCCGGCAGCGGACTGTAAACGGTAAGATGGTCATATTTCGGTGTTTCTGTCTCCTCCTCCATCGCATGATCGTGCTCCTGCGGTGAGGGATCGTTCTGCTGCTGACCCGTACAGCCGCAGAGCAGTCCGGTCAGCAGCAGAACAACAGGAAGAAAACATATTTTTTTCATAGCTTCCACCTCGTTACAAAAGGCGGGCAGCTTTTCTCTGCCCCTATACTATAACAGTTTAAGCGGCTTCGCTCTACCGTCCATCATCCGATAAAATTTTACCATTCAAGAAGGCCGTTCCTGAACGGTGAATTTCTTACGATATTATTTTAGGCAGTACCGCATAATTAAGCAAGAGCGATTTGCGAGTAAATTTTACGGACTGACGAGGCGTGGTTTTGCGGTAATACTTGATGTATTACCGCAAAATCACAACAAAGTCAGGGCACAAAATTTCCGCAAAGCGCCGCAGCTTTAATTGTGCGGTATTGCCTCATCTCTCTTCCGAACGGCTGCGGTACTCGCGCGGCGAAACGCCGACGTGCTTTTTGAACAGATAGCTGAAATAGTGCGAATCCTGATAACCGACGTCGAACGCAATATCGCTCATGCGGCTGTTGCCCTCGGTCAGCAGATGCTTTGCCGCCTCGATGCGGACAGCGGTCAGATATTCGACAAAGGTCTGACCGGTCTCCTGCGAAAACACGGTAGAAAAATGGTTCGGACTGAACCCGACCTCTGCCGCCACCATGTGCAGTGAAATACCGCTGTCCGCATAATTTTCGCGGATAAACTCCTTTGCACGGCTGATTTCCGCGCTGTATCGCACATTCTGATGGCGATAGCACAGACGAGTCATGCGGCCGAGCACCTCGGCGGCACAGGCCTTTGTGCCCTCGAGCGTCGCCGCCTGACTGAACACCGCCTGCGGATCCTCCGGAGGCGGAATGCTGCCTGCCTGCACCTCATCAGCCAGCTGAGAGGCTGTGACGAGCAGATTCATCAGCAGATAATACCGGTACAGCACGCTCTGCATGTCCTGCGCCGCAGAGTCGCCGAAATAACCCTCGACAATACGCGGCACGTCCTCGGGGGCGGCATGCCGCAGCTTGTCCGCCAGTGATCCGCCTGCCGAGAAATCGAACTCGTGCTGCACACCGGCAAAGTCCGTGCTGCCGAATACGCCGTTGTCCGCACACGCGGAGGCCTGCAGCAGCGTATCCTTCGCCGTGCGATAGCTTTCCGGCAGGGCGCTGACACGGGAGACCGGTGCGCCGATCGCGCACAGCGCGTTCCAGCCCAGCACCTGACAAAGCTCGTGCCGCAGGTTCTGACAGAACTCGTAGGCGGTTTCGCGCACAGCTTCCTCGGTCTCTCCGCGCAGCAGAAGCACCAGCCGGCGGCTGCCGCGGAAAAAGGCGCAGACCTCGCTTTCCTCGCCGCACAAACGCTCGGTCAGCGCGCGCACCTGCTCCTGCACGGCATTTTCCGGCAGACGCACGATGCACACCAGATACTGCTTTGCTGTCAGCAGCAGCCCCCAGCGTTCTCCCTGTACAGCCGCCTCTGCAGTCGGTACGCTGCCCGAGAGCAGGTCGTTGAGAAAATGCTCACGCAGTACGTCCTCCTCGCGTTCACTGCGGCTGTTTGCGCCCGCCGAGCGAAGCTGCTGCTGCTCCTGCTCAATCTGCTCGGCAACCTGTCCGAGCGTTTCAAGCAGCTGCGCCGAGCTGACCGGCTTGAGCAGATACGCGTCCGCGTGCAGCGAAACCGCCTTCTGTGCATACTCAAATTCATCGTGTCCGCTGAGGAACACAATACGCAGCCACGGCATGGTGCGCCGCACAACCTTTGCCAGCTCCAGGCCATCCATAAACGGCATGCGGATGTCCGTAATGAGCACATCCGGCTTCATTTCCATCAGCATAGGCAGTGCCATTTCGCCATCCGGCGCTTCACCTGCAAACAGAAAGCGTCCCTGCTCCTTTTCAATGCAGTTGCGGATGCCGTCCCGGATGATCTCCTCATCATCCGCAATGAATACACGCATCATAGCGTTTTTCCCTCCTGTTCGTCCGGTACGGTGAAGCTGATGCGTGTGCCGTGCCGGTATTCACTCTCGATCGTCAGTCCGCAGCCGTAATACAGCCGCAGACGCTGTTCTACATTGCGCAGACCGTAGCCGCCCTTGCCGTCCGGGTCAAGCGGTGCGCCGTTCTGCAGCGAGGCCCGTACCTCAGCAAGACGCTCAGGTGTCATGCCCATGCCGTTGTCCTCCACGGCGAAGTACATGCCGCCTGCCTGCCTGCGGCCGGTCACGGTAATCTGTCCTCTGCCGCGCCTGCGCTTAATGCCGTGATAAATCGCGTTTTCAACCAGCGGCTGCAGCACGATTTTCAGCATATGCCGCTCGTGCAGCGCCGGATCAATATCAATCGTATACCGCATGATGCTGCCGTACCGCACCGACTGAATCTGCAGATAGTTTGCAACGTGCTGTTCCTCGCGCTCGACCGTGATGTAATCCGCGCCGCGGCTGAGCGAGATGCGCAGAAAGCCGGTGAACGCCATCGTCATCTCGACAACCTCGCTGTTGCGGCCCTCTTCAGCCAGCCAGACGATGGTTTCCAGCGTATTATACATGAAATGCGGCGTAATCTGCGCCTGCAGCGCCCGCAGTTCGGCTTTTTTGATGGTCTTTTCCTGCTCGACCCGCTCGTGAATGAGCGCACCCAGCTGCTCCGCCATTGTATTGAGATCGCGTGTCAGCAGATGCAGCTCGTCGATTTCGGTCGGCGGGACACGCTCGGTCAGCTCACCGGCGGCAATGCGGTTGGCAAACTGCTCCAGCTGCCGCAAAGACGCGCCGATCGCACCTTCCAGATTGTCAGACGCCCGAATCGTCAGCCAGATCATCACGCCGACCAGCGCAATGAGTGCAAGCGCTGCCGCACCCAGTCCGTGCTGAATGCGCGCGTTGAAACGGCCCATGCGGGCGATCTCATTCTCGATATAGCGGTCGAGCATGCTGCCCGCCAGATGGCCGACGCTGTGAATCTCGCGATACAGCGATTCGTTGCGGCTGACTGCGGCACCGGCGTCCATCTGCGTTTCCAGCTGATCAACGTAGCTGTCGATCGTGCGGATGGCGCGCAGCGCCGCATTGAGATACTGTGCCTCGTCCTCTCCGGCGCTGTCCAGCATGTCGTTCAGTTCCCGCAGAGCGCTGTCGATCAGCATCCGCTGCCGTCCATCCTCGAAGGAAATGCGGCCGGAAACCACATTCCACACCTCATCCGGCAGGTCCTGCACCAGCACAGTGCGAACCTCGGAGGCACGGGTCGTCAATGCAATATCCGCGCCATAGCGCTGTGTCAGCACAACCAGCAGACCGGCCAGCACGCACACCGGTAAAATCATGCAGACCACACTGTGCAGCAGCGACCGCCGCAGCAAGCCGTGCAGGCTGTGATGGGATTTACGCATCGGCTGTTCCCTCCTCCGTCAGCACGGCGGTGTCCGCCAGAGCGATATAGGGTTTCCACGGTGCCTTCGCAATCTGCTGGGCTGCGTCTGCGGTCAGTTCAGCCAGCTGCGTATCATCCAGTCCGCCGATTACGGCAACCTCCCCCTTTTTCTGCAGCGCGCGCAGCTCTGCACCGCCGCCAAACGCACAAATCAGCACATCCTTGCCCGGTTTACGGCCGTGGCTGTGCAGATAATCCACCGCACCGAGCGCCATCGCGTCATTCTGGGCGAAAATATAGCCGATTTCGTCCAGATGATCCTCCATCTCCTCCAGTATTTCGCAGCCGCGCGAGCGCATGCCGTCGCCGCACAGGCTGTAGGTTACGGTCAACCCGTGTTCCTCCAGAGACGCGCGGCAGCCGCGTGCAATCTCTCTTGCGTCCGAAGCATTTACCGTGCCGTAAAGCTCCAGTACACCGTCCCGCGGCATGCGCTGCTGCAGAAGCGCATCCGCCGCCTGCTCGGCGAGCGACGCATAATCAAATCCAATATGCTGCAGCGGCACATCATCCACGCCGCGTATCGCGCGGTCTATCGACAGCAGCGGCACGGAGGCGGATTTTGCTTCGCGCAGCACGTTGTCCCAGCCGCTTTCCACCAGCGGCGTAAATGCGATTGCGTCCACCTGATACACGATCAGCGCACGCACGGCTTCAATCTGCGCCTCCTGCGTGCGCTCGACCGGCATTTCCAGCACTTTGAAGCCATGTTCCTCCGCCGCATGTACAAGCGCTTCGGACTGCGCTTCGCGCCGGTCATCCTCTGCCGCCGTGGTGACAACGCCGAGCACCGGCACATGGGCATTCTCTTTCTCCGGCTGTGCCAATCCCTGCAGCAGCCGCAGCATCGCAACTGTGCAGAGCAACAGCAATGCCGCCCCTTTCCATCGTTTCATGGTTTTCTCTCCGTTTCTCATTCTCTCCTGAATGATTTAATCATATCACACTTTGGAGGAATGAGCCAAATGTATTTGACAACAGTATAAAAACTATCCAAATAAGCGCCCATGACATTGTGCATATTTTCCTATTTGGACAGAGGAATATCTTCCGGCGCAGTCGGATCTGCTTGCATTGGCTGCCGATATGCGGTATAATATGATTACACAAGGAAAGACAAATGCACGTCGTGCACGCGAAAAGCCCCGGTGTTGCAGCACCGGGGCTTTTCTATGCCGTTTGGTAGGAGGCGGCTTATTCCTCAGGCTGACTACCGGTTACTGTTTCTGTCCAGCCGTTTGCAAATGTAATATGCAACTACACTCGCCGCAACAGAAATAAGGAAAGACAAAGTGATAGACATCGTGCACACCCCCTTTCTCTACCTTTATGGGGGCGGTAGCACTATCAGTATATCATAGCCGCAGAAAATCGACAAGTATCGACAAAAGGAGCGCAGATTGCAAACATCTGCGCTCCTTTTGCACCTGTATTACCGATCTTCTTTTTCTGTCGGAATCTCCGTCTGCTCGGCTTCACGCGCCTTCCTGCGCCGACGGCGCAGGACCGCAACAGCGCCGCCTCCGGCAGCAGCCAACAGGATCACCGGCCAGAACATCACCGCACCGACGATGAGCGCGCGAACCGCGTCAACCAGACCGCGTGTTCCGGTCTTAGCCGCCTGCGTGAGCTGTGCGCCGAAGCCGCTGCCCTCAGGCGTTGCGGTCAGCGTCTGAACCTCTTCCAGATCCACATAGAAGGTCGAAAATCCGACCAGATCATCGTAATGGCGCTTAGAGCCGGTCAGCGAGTCGATCTCGTATTCACAGTCGGCCAGCGCGTTCTCGAGAGAGATAATATCCTCCATCTTGTCCGCCTGATCGAGCAGCGCCAGCAGCCGCTCGTGCTTGGTGTTCAGCGTTGCCAGACGGGTTTCGATATCGGTATACTGCTCGGTCACATCCTCGCTCGAACGCGAGCTGTACACCACATGCACGCTGCTGCCGAGTTGCTCGTAAAACGCCTCAAACTTCTCCTGCGGAATGCGCAGGACATAGCTTGCATGCCGGCTGCCCGCATCGCCGGAAAGACTGCTCGATGCAAGGTAGCCGCCTGCATCCGCTGCCATTTTCTCAATATCTGCAGAGGCTTTGTCGAAATCCTGCGTTTCGAGCGTCAGATTGGCGTTCAAAATCAGCTTGGCATTCTTTCTCACCGCAGAAAAGTCCGCACCGCTCTCAGCGGTATCTGCCGACGCGTCCTCGGTCCAGCCGTTCGCGTCATCCGGCATACTGCCGCTGTCACCGGCTGCCGCCGATGCCGAGTTACCGACGCTTGCTCCGCAGGCGGAAAGCAGCAGCAAAATTGCAAGGAACAGGGGGAACAATCGTTTTTTCATAACAGACACCTCGTTTCTTGAGCGGTGCGGCGCACAGCCGCTGTATTTTCTCTTGTTACTTGATTAGACGAGATGCCGTGCGATTTGGTTCCCTCTGTTCTGTATATCAATCAAACAATTTTTAATACCGCATTCTATTGAAATCACGGTCGATTTTGCGTCTTTCTCTTGCAACCCTGTCGTTCTTCACCTATAATAGAATATAATAACCGAATAAATATTCAGCAAACCAGGCGAAAGCCTGCGGCGCAAAGCTAAGAAGCCGCTTTCGCAATGACTGCGAAACCGACTTCACAGGGCCTGTAAAATGGCAGCCAGCTGCCTCGTTTGAGATGCACAGATGCATTACCGATGCAGCAGTGCATCTTTTTTCTTTTACAGAGAAATGCCGGACGCATTCCGGCTTACGGAGGGGTATATGAACAGAATTACAACCAGACTGAAACGGTACAGCTGTCTGCTGCTGTGCCTCTGCCTGCTTATGCCGCTGCTGCAGGGCACAGCCGCCGCTGTGCAGGATTCCTCTGTCGTGCGAGTTGCATGGTATCCTGATTCCGCCTACAACATCACCTGCGAAAACGGCGAACGCAGCGGCTATGGCTACGAATATCAGCAGTCTGTCGCCGCATATACCGGCTGGACCTATCATTACATCGAAGCAAACTGGCTGGATTCACTGAACATGCTGCAAAAGGGCGAAATCGACCTGATGGCCGGCGTATCCTACGCCGAGGGCCGTGCCCAGACCATGCTGTTTTCCGATCTGCCGATGGGCGAGGAAAAATATTACCTGTATGCAAATCTCGCCGCTGCCAATATTTCCGTATCCGATTTGACCACCCTGAACGGCAAGCGCATCGGCATGCTGTCCGAAAGTATCGCGACCACGCAGTTCTGCGAATGGGAGACGCGCCACGGTCTGCACACCGAGCATGTGACCATCACCAGCGACGAGGACGCAGCCGCCAAGATCGCCAGCCGCGAAATCGACGGTTTTATCTCGGTCGAGAGTCCCCAGTGGCAGAAATACGGCCTGTCCGCGATCACCTCGTTCGGCAGCTCGGATGTTTACTTCGTGATCAGCAAAAGCCGTCCCGACCTCAAGGAAGCGCTCGATAATACCATGCGCCGTATTGCACACGACAAGCCGTTCTATCAGGATGATCTGTATCAGCGCTATCTGTCTGCCCAGTCGGTCGAGCTCCTCTCGACCGAGGAACAGGACTGGCTCCGGCAGCATGGCGCCATCCGCATCGGTTTTCTGAATCATGACACCGGCATCAGCACCTTTGATATCCAAACCGGTGATGTTACCGGTATTCTCACGGATTATGTCGTATATGCGACGAATTGTCTGGGGGATAACGCCTTGCATTTCGACCTGCACGGCTTTGACACGCAGCTTGAGCAGCTGCAGGCACTGCAGAACGGTGAGATCGACCTGATTTTTCACACCAGCCAAAACCCGCGTGCCGCCGAAGAGAACGGTCTTGCACTGTCGAACACCGTCTTGAGCTTCAGTCAGGCGGCGCTTACCACGAAGAACTATTTTAATGAGCTTGAGCCAAACACCGCTGCCATCCCCAAGAACGATTTTTCGCTCAAGCAGTACCTTTCCTATAATTATCCCAAGTGGACGATCCTCGAATACCCTTCAGCGAATGACGCGATCAAAGCCATGCGTACCGGCAGTGCGGACTGCTATGTAATGCGTGCCGGTCAGCTGCCGCGCTATATGAAGGACAAAACGCTGTACCGCGTGTTCCTCACACAGCCGAGCAAGACCTCGTTCGCCGTACGGCAGGGCGATACGGCTTTGCTGTCCATCCTGAACAAAACGCTCAAAACCATGCCTTCTTCCCTGCTGACCGGTGCACTTGCCATGTACGACAGTGCGCCCGAAAAGGTCACCGCTGCGGACTTTGTCAAGGACAATCTGACCACTGCCTCTGCTGTGTTCATCCTGCTCTCTCTGCTGCTGTTCGGTCTGTTCCGCAAGGCCCGGCAGTCCGCCAAACAGGCGCAGGAGCTGAACCTCAAGCTGCAGCAGAGCCAGACAGAGCTGCAGGAGGCGCTCACGCAGGCCAAGGCTGCCAACGCCGCCAAAACAACGTTCCTGAACAACATGTCGCACGATATCCGCACACCCATCAACGGCATCATCGGCATGCTGACTATCATTCGCAAAAATAAGGACGACCACGCGCGCATACGCGATTGTCTGCATAAAATCGAGCTGTCCTCTCAGCTGCTTCTGTCTCTGGTGAACGATGTTCTGGATATGGCTCAGCTGGAAAACGGCACCGTCATTCTGCGGCGCGAATCCATGAATCTGGATGAAGTCTGCGGCAGCATTACCAATTCGGTGCTGTTTCAGGCGGAAGCCGCCGGTCTTACCATCACCGGTGAGCATGACGATTTTTCCGGCATTTACGTCCGCAGCAGTGCGCTGCATCTGAAAAAAATCCTGATGAATCTGTTCACCAACTGCGTAAAATACAACAAGCCCGGCGGTTCCATCCACATGCAGATGCACATGCTCGAACGGACGGACGAGAAGATCACCTGCCAGTTCATCATCGAGGACACCGGTCTGGGCATGTCCGAGGATTTCATCAAAAACCACCTGTTCAAGCCGTTTGAGCAGGCGGACGAGTCCTCCCGCTCAAGCTATATGGGCACCGGACTCGGCATGTCTATCGTGCAGCAGCTCGTCGAGCAAATGGGCGGCACCATTTCGGTGGAGAGCAAACTCGGTGAAGGCAGCCGGTTTACCGTCGTACTGCCGTTTGAACTCGACCGTGACGCGACCGCAGCAGCAGCTTCGACGCAGACACCGTCAGATATTTCCGGCGCGCGGCTGCTCGTTGCCGAGGATAATGAGCTCAACATGGAGATTGCAATCTTCCTGCTGCACGACAGCGGTGTGCAGACCGTGCCGGTGCAGAACGGCAGGCAGGCGCTTGCAACCTTCCGAGACTCCGAGCCGGGCAGCTTTGATGCCATTCTCATGGACGTGATGATGCCTGAGATGGACGGTCTGGAGGCTGCAAAAGCTATCCGGGCACTCGACCGGCCGGACGCGAAAACCATTCCGATTATCGCCATGACCGCCAACGTCTTCAAGGAGGACCGCGAGAAGTGTCTCGCCGCAGGCATGAACGCGCATCTGTCTAAGCCGCTTGACGCCGAGGCGATGAAACGAACCATCTCCGAGCAGCTGAAAAAGCGGAAGTAAACACAAAAAGCGGGAGAAACCTTTGGTTTCTCCCGCTTTTACTCTGCAAATCTTACTCAATTTCCTCGTCGTGCTCCATGGCTCTGACAAGCGGCGCCACCATCTGCTTCTTCCGGCTGACAACGCCGGGCAGGACGACCGAATGCTCGCCGCAGTCGGTCTTGAAGGCCGCACGAACCAGCTGCTGCGCGCCCTTGCCGACGTAGAGCAGCTCTGTCTTTTCCTCGATAATGTTGGTCAGCATAGCGAACAGCATGGACAGACCGCTCGATGCCAGGCAGCTTTCCATGTACTCGAGCATTTTATCACGGATGCCGGACAGCTCGTTCTCACTGACACTCGTCACCTGCGAAATCGCAATCTTCTGATTCTGCGCCTGGAAATACTTGAAATCCATGTGGAACAGCTCATCCATCGAGCGATCAAGCAGACGCGAGCTGGAACGGAACATTTCTGTTGCATACTGCTTGATGTCCAGACCGGCAATTTTCGCCAGCTCTTCTGCAGCCATGCGATCAAGCGGCGTACACGTCGGCGAGCGGAACATCAGCGTGTCCGACAGGATTGCCGAGCACAGCAGACCCGCGATTTTCGGCTCGATCTCCACGTTGTGCTCATGGTACATCTGCGTGATGATGGTCGCGGTGCAGCCGAGCGGCTGATTGCGGAAGTAGATCGGTCCGCTGGTTTCCACCGAGTCAATGCGGTGGTGGTCGATGATTTCAACAATATTGGTCGAACGAATGCCTTCGGCGGCCTGATCGCGTTCGTTATGATCAACCAGAATGACCGACGGACGCTCCAGATCCAGCAGGTTGCGCTGTGAGAACATACCGACATATCGTCCCTGTTCATCCATCAACGGGTAATAGCGGATACGCTTCTTGGAAACCGTGCGCTTTACATCCTCAACCGTTTCCTCCGGCTCGAAGGTGATAAGTCTCTTTTTCCGCATCACATGCCGCACCGGAACCGCCTGACCGATAACCTTGACACAGGTGTAGGTATCATACGGGGTGGCGATGATGGAAACGCCGTTTTCCGAGGCCAACTTTCGGATGGTGCGCGAAACCTTGGAGCCGAGACCGATGACCATGCAGCCGGCGCTCATCTCAATGGCGCACAGCTGGCTTTCGTAACGGTTGCCGAGAATGACCATATCGTTTTTGCCGATGTAGTCCTCGAGCACGTCCGGATTAGCCGCCGCAACGACCACACTGCCCTGCTCAAACCGCTGGTCAATGTCGCCAACCTCGAGCGTGCCGTCAAGCACATCGACCAGATTGCGATAGCTGGTCTTGGCCTCCGCCAGCGCATTGGCGTCCTGATCCTCGATGTAGAAGCGCGCGATGTCGCCCAGCGTCAGCAGACCCTTCAGATGGCGATCCTCATCGACAACGGCCAGCGTCTGAATGTCATTTTCGTTCATGTAATCCCATGCACGGTGCAGCGACAGCTCCTCGCTGATGCCCGGCACCTCACGGTACTGCACATCGCTCAGGCGTGGCTCAAACGACTTGATGTAGCGTGGCGGCTCCACGCCGAAGCGTTCGAGCACAAATTTGGTCTCCGCATTAACGTGACCCGCGCGGCAGGCTATGTATTCTCCGCCGGTCAGTCTGCGCTTGAGGTGCGCATAGCAGATTGCAGAGCAAATGGAATCCGTATCCGGATTGCGATGCCCGATAACAAAAACTGGGTTCATGCACTGATGCTCCTTTATGTGATAAGGGATGGCTCCCCTTCGGAATCCGTTTGATGGAATGAAACCTTGTGGTTTGATTGTATCATTTAACCGGGGAAATAGCAAGGTACGGAAGAGGAATCCAACCCCAAACCCTCTGCAACCGCATTGCGTATGCGATGGAGCTGACCGTACGGATTCCGCCGCTGCACCGAAAATCCTGCCGAAGTCCGCTTCTCCGTCTGTTCACCTATCTTTTGAAAAAACGAAAATCGCAGCAGTCACCGCCGCAGCCCAACGTTTTTGTGCGCGAAAAGCCAAGCTTGCGCAGTCCGCCATAGGTCACGTCATCCACATCGCAAAACAGCGGACACAGCTCCGGACAGCCGTTTTCCCGGCACGCCGTGTGCCAGAGACACTTGGTGATCGACGCGGAAAAGTGCGTTTTATCGTGTGCCTGTGTACTCTCCCACAAGTCGGAGGTGCGCATGACTTTGAGAAAGCAATAGCTGTAAATCCGATAAAATCCCGGCATAAGCTCCATTTTCGCCGTGAAAGCGTGCTTTTCTGCTGCCACCCAGTCCATCATGTACGTCCGCATGTGCGCAAAGGTTTCCTCTGCAGGCAGCTCTGCCTGCAGCACCTTGTACAGCGCAATGCGCGGCAGAATGGTCTGCACCAGTGCTTTCATCTGGCTTTTGGACCTGTTTGCTGCGGTTTTGATTAACATATCCAACGTTTTTTCCTGCCGTGAAAACAGCAAGCCGCCCCTGCTCCCGCCGAAGGTCTGTATCAGAAATACCTTGATTTGCTTTTGCTGTTTGCTTTGCATAATTCCTTCATCTCTTTGCTTTTGCGGGATTCCAGTGTCAATCGTTAGTTAGTTCATCCTAACCATATCACACCGGCTTCCAATATGCCACCTTAATATACGAAAACCCTGCCGTTAATCGACACGGGATTGCTTTTCGCCAGTCTCGTTTGCTTTGTTATTCCGCGCAGAAATACGCAGTCTGCAGTTTCCCAGGGTGCTTATACCGTACCACTCTCGTTCCGCGAGCATGGCAGAAATGGAAAACAACCTGCAAAAAATTGAAGGAAATAGAAAGAAAGACAAGTCTGGGCAAGTACAGCAGACGTGACAAGGAGAACCTGCAGATTGCAGAGAAGGTGGAACAGCTACCTATGCAGCATCCGGACAAAGGCTATCGCCGTATCCGAGATGACATCGTTGGTATCCTGCTCAGTGAGCCGGCACTCGACAGCAAGGCGTCTGCTCTATCCACCGAAGCGTTTCAGTGAGATCGTTTTGGGTAATCTTCCAAAATCATTCGTACACCAAGACAATCCCATTCCTGCATCGTCAGCCTTTTGTCTCCCCGTGCGCGATATTGTCCGCAAATTTCATCCATATTGTTAAAACTGCGAAAAATGCCTTGCATATTCCACACAAAAAGTGCTATAATCATTGCGAAAAAATAAAAAGGAGGCAAGCCCTATGGACAGTTGTGACAGACGAAATGTACATATGACGATGGATACAGACTATACTGCTGTTTCGAGTGTCCGTAAGCATCCTCTTTTGAAATAAGCGCTGAGCCTTGCTCCATCGTGATGAACAAGTCCACAACTGATGTTTGTGTCACTGTATCTGTTACGGTGGATTTTTTGTGCCCTTTTCCGGGCACAGAAGGAGGCTGATTATGAAAAAAGCAACATGGAAAAAAACATCCTTTGCCGAGAAAATCGTTGAGATCATCCGCACCTCCCCTTCGATCAATGAGATGCGGGAGCAGCTGCAGGATTATCACGACAACGATATCGCACAAAGTCTGCAATTCCTAAACCGCGCGGAACGCAATCTGCTGTACAGCGCACTTGATGCGGAATGGCTGGCGGAGATCATCTCCTATCTGGATGATCCGGCAGAATACATTGATGAAATCGGCATTGACAAGCTGGCCGAAATTCTGAACGAAATGGATGCGGACGACGCGGTCGATCTGTGGGAGAACATCGACGAAAGCGTAAAAGTAAAGCTGCGCCCGATGATCGATGACGAAACCAAGTCAGCCATCCTGCTTATCAATTCCTATGACGACAGCGAAGTCGGCAGCCTGATCACGACCAACTACATCTGCATCAAGCAGAACCTGACCATTCGGCAGGCCATGCACGAGCTGGTAAAGCAGGCCGGTGAAAATGACAACATTGGAACGATTTATGTAGTCGATGATAAAAACCGCTTCTGCGGTGCAATCGACCTGAAGGATCTCATCGTTGCCCGAGAGAACGTTCCGCTGGATTCCATCATCAGCTACGCGTATCCGTATCTGCTCGACCACGAGAAAATTTCAGAGAGCATCGAGAAGATCAAAGATTATGCCGAAGACTCCCTGCCGGTGCTGAATAAGGATAGAAAGATCATCGGTATCATCACCGCACAGGACGTTGTCGAGGCCGTGGATGACGAGCTCGGCGAGGACTATGCAAAGCTCGCCGGTCTGTCCGCCGAGGAGGATCTCAACGAAACCACCAGGGAAAGCATGAAAAAGCGTCTGCCGTGGCTGATCATCCTGCTGTTCCTCGGCATGGGCGTTTCGACCGTTGTCGGTGCATTTGAAGGCGTTGTAGCCGTGCTGCCGGTCGTCATCTGCTTCCAGTCGCTGATTCTCGATATGGCCGGCAACGTCGGTACGCAGTCGCTGGCGGTTACGATTCGTGTGCTGATGGATGAAAAACTGAGTGCTAAGGACAAGCTGCACCTCACCTTCAAGGAAATGAAGGTCGGCACCTGCAACGGCGCGCTGCTCGGCATTATGGCGCTTGTCTTTCTCGGTGCATACATAGCGCTGTTCAAGGGCTATGCCATCGGACATGCGTTCCTGATCTCCGGCTGCGTTGGCATATCACTGCTTGTAGCGATCGTGATTTCCAGTCTGGTCGGTACGCTCGTGCCGATCCTGTTCCATAAAATCAAGGTAGACCCGGCAGTTGCGTCCGGTCCGTTGATTACGACGATCAACGATCTGGTTGCCGTTGTAACCTATTACGGTCTGGCATGGATTCTGCTGATTCAGCTTTTGCATATTGTTTGAGCGAAAAAACACCCTCTATATCGGATGATATAGAGGGTGTTTGTTATCTGTTTTTGCTTTTAATCGTGCTTTCTGCGGATACCGAAGTACGCCAGTCCCATTGCGGACAGACCGCACAGAGCCGCCCACAGACCGCCGATATCGCCGGTTTTCGGAACGCTGGACGTCGGAGTCTTGCTGTCGGGAATGTTCACTGTCTTCGTTTTATCCGGCGTCTTGGTCTGTGTTTCCGGCTTGGTCGTCGGAACCTTGCCGTCCGGGATGTTCTCCGTCGGCTTCAGCGGATCAAGCGGTGTAGGCTGATCCGGAATGTCAACCGGAGGCTTCGGATCGGGATCGGGAGTCGGTTTCGGGTCCGGCTTGTGGTGACCGCCGCCGCCACCGCCGCCGCCGGATCTCTTGCTGTTGGTGATGGTAAAGCCATCTGCCATGCTGCCGGAAATCGAGGTATTAAAGCCGTCAACGGCCTCCTCTTCGACGGTATAGGTGTAAGCGCCGTCCAGATTTGCAAAGGTGTACGACCAGGTCTTGCCGTCCTTGTCGGTAGATCTTTCGCTCAGAAGCACCGTACCGATCGCGGTTCGCGTGCCATCCTTCGCAATGCGGATAAGGTTTACGGTAACAGCGGTCGGATACGTGCTTGCGCCGCTCCAAACCTTGTGTACGGTGAGGGAAACCGGATTTTCCAAGGTGTCCTCACCCGGGATGATCACTTCGCCGTTTGTGCCGACACCGCCGCCGCGCTCTGCGGTATTGCCCATAATCTTGAGCGGTGCGGTTTCAGCCAGTGCCTTGCTCTCTGCGGAAACAACAGCCTTGAGACCGTAGCCATTGGTCGCACCGGAAGCCGGCTTAACCGGGGCACCCGGATTCGCTGCATCGTAGCGGTCGCCTCCGAAAGCACCGTAGTTTTGATCACCCGCGCCGATCGAGGTATCGCGGTACCAGGTTACCAGTCCGCCGCCGTACATCTTGCCGCTGAAGCTGGTGGAATACGTCTCGTTCCACTTAAGCAGGAATGCCGCATCATCAGCAGATTTGCCTGCCGTGTTGCCAAATACAGCTGCATCCGTGCCAAGGCTTACCGTGCCCACCGGGCAGGACCAAATGCCGCCGCCCTGAATGGCTGCCGTGTTTGCGGTGATCAGCGCATTCTTAATCGTGATCGACCACGGTGCATGGCTGACGTAAACGCCGCCGCCCTGTCGACGCGCTTTATTGTTCACGATATTGCCGCCTTCGAGTACAACGCGGTCTCTGCCGGACCAGCTGTATACACCGCCGCCGCAGGATGCCGTATTGTTCGAAATCGTGCCGCCGGTCATGTGGAACCGGCCGCCGCCAACCGTGTCATTCTCGCTCAGAACGGCCGTTGCAACGCCGCCGCCCATGCCGTTGGTCTTGTTACCGGTAATCGTGCCGTTTGTCATTTCAAATGCTGCGTTACCCTCTACGAAGACACCGCCGCCGCCTGCATTCGGCTTCTGAATTGTATCGGAAGCGACTGCCGTGCTGTTGCCGGAAATCGTACCGCCGGACATGGTGAACGTGCCGTTCTCACGCACGCATACACCGCCGCCGCGCTTTGCCGTATTGTCGGCAATCGTGCCGCCGTTCATGGCAAGAGACGAAGTGCCGTTTACGAGTACGCCGCCCGCAGCGTTATACTCCGATGCGGTATTGCCCGAAATCGTGCCGTCGGTCATCGTCATGGTGCCGTTTGCGAGGGCAACCGCGCCGGAAGACTGGTTCTTGAACATACATCCGGTGATTTTGCCGCCGTTCATGGCAAATTTGCCGCCGTTCTTCACATAAACCGCGCCGCAGTTTGCGGAGGACGAAGCGGAAATGCTGCTGAGCTCGCCGTTCCCCATGGTGAAGGAGCCGCCGTCTACCGTAATCGCACCCATGTTCGAGCCGCTCAGGCTCATGCGGGTAATCGTGCCGCCGTTCAGCGTCATTGCGCCGTTTACCTCGGCAAACGAGCCTTTAGCGATGCGGAAGCAGGAGAAATTGAAGCTGCCGTCCAGAATCAGTGCCGCGTCTTGCTCCACGCGGAAAGCCGGACCGGCGAAGCCGTTCTTGAACACAACCGAAAGGCCCTTGCCTTCATCGGTCAGCGTGATGGTCTTGCCGGACGGAATCGTAACCGTGCCGTCTATAATGAAGCTCTTGTTTGCGGTAATGGTGGTGTTTCCCTCTGCTGCCGCGTCAACGGCCTGCTGCAGCGTGGTTTCTTCGCCTTCGCGGATGTTTTTTCCATCGACAGTGACCGCAAACTTTACAGCAACACCGGCAGGAATCGTCAGCGGATTCGAGTCAATCGCAACATCTGCCGAGCATGCTTCAATATAGAAGTAGGTGATATTGGTATCTTTGTTAAATGCCTTACTGCCGATGGTCTGCAGCTGGCTTTTGCCCTTGCCCTGTTCGCCAATCTGCACGGAAGTCAGCTTGGCGCAGGTGCTGAATGCACCGGCCGAGATGGTCTGTACGCTGTCGGCAAGCTCCAGCTTTTCGATACCGGTTTTCGTGAAGGCTGCCGTACCGATGGAAACAACCCCTTCAGGGATAATCAGCGTGCCGGAAAGATTCGGACAGTTGTAGAATGCGTAGTTTCCAATATTTTTCAGCGTGCCTGGGAACATAACACTGCTGATGGCAGTGCCGCGAAATGCATAAGTACCCAGAAAATTCAGCGCATTCGGCAGAACCAAATCGCCCTCAATCTTGACATCCTTAAACGCATTATTTCCAATCGAAGTAATCGAATTCGGCAGCTGTAATTCTCCGGTCAGACCGCTGCCGCTGAATGCGCTTTCGCCAATCGACGTAACAGAATCCGACAAGTGCAGCTTGGTCAAACCTGCACACTTGCTGAACGCACTCTTGCCGATGACCGTGATATGAGACCAGTCAACGCCGGTAATTCCGGTGCTCGAAAATGCGTTTTCCGGAATTTCGGTAATGCTTTCCGGCAAAATGACCGTGCCGGTGATACCGGTCGTATTTGCGAACGCGCGGATACCCAGAGACTCGAGCGCATCAAAGGTATGCTCACCCAGCTCCAGCGAGAAGGACTTCATATTATTGAAGGCTTCCTGTCTAATGCTCGTCAGTGCGGAGAAATTCAGGCCTTCCAGCGTAGTCAGCGAAGAACAGTTCATAAATGCCTGAATACCGACAGAAGTGACCTTGGACAGATCAGCGACCGAAGTCAGCGCCGAGCATGCCGTGAACATATAGTTGCCGATTGCGGTAATATTATCCATGCCGTCAACAGTCGTCAGCGACTTCTGACCGCGGAAGGCATACTCGCCGATTTCCAGCGGCAGACCGCCCAGATCAACGGTTTCCAGTGCGAGACTGCGGTGATTTGCCCAGTCAAACGCATGCTCCTGAATGCCGACAACCTTGTATTCCTTATCGTCATAGGTTACGGTTTCCGGAATAACCAGCTTGGTCACGCTGTCTGCGCAGCCGGTAACAACGGCATCGCCCGAGGAAACATCATACCGGATGCTGTCCTGCGTAAACGCGGTGACTGCATACGCCGCAACCGATACCTGCTCGGCAGATTTTTCTTCAGCAGGCTTCTCCTCTGCCGGAACCTCAGCCGCAGGCGCTTTCTCCGCCGGTGCGGACGGTGCCGTCTCGGCCGGTGCTTCAGGTGTACTCGGCGATGCAGACTCGCCCGGTGCAGACGGCTCGCTCGGCACAGACGGCTCGGCATTCTCGCCAGTGCTCTCTGTCGGAGCGGGGCTGCTCGTGTCCGGTGTGCTTTCTGTATCGCTATCCTCTGCTTCCGGAGCGGATGCTGCGGGATCGCCGCTCTCGGAGTAACCGGTGTCGGTGCTGCCGTCTTCCGCTTCAGCCGCAAATGCTGCAAAAGTACCCGTACTGAACGTCAGATTAAGCGACAGCAGGATGGCCATCAGCCTTGTAAACTTTTTGCTCATACTACTCAGTCCTTTATCATGAAATCAGGAAATATATCCTCCTCGCCGGTGGTCCGTATCCGCGACAGACGAGGTGTTTTCTCTGTATGGTATAGCTTACCATACAGGGGGTACAAAAAAAGGATATATTTTGGCAGAAAGCCTTCCATACTATATCGGCAAAACGTAGAAATTATTGCTATGCGATTGTACAATGTGATGAAAAGCACGGTCAGTCATGTGAAAACAATCAAAATCTGCACGAAATATCCAGTATCAGCGCATCTGACAGATATAATTTTTTCTGTCAAACGAGGAAATATATCCAATTTTACAACTTAAATCAGATATACTATAATAATATGCAAAAAACGAGGTGAGCGTATGAAGCCCCAAATACGGACTGTGATACTGTTTTTTCTGACAGCGGTGTTTGCCGTCAGCGCATTCATGCTGGTGCGCCAAATGACGAGCTACCGTGCAGGCGATGAAGCCTACGCTGAGGCTTCCGAGATTGCCGCGATACCCGAAGTGGCGGAGGTGGAAACCGTTCAGCAGCCGACCGAACAGCCGCAGCAGGAAACGCAGACCGAACCCGAACCCGCTCCGTCTGCCGACCCGTATGCACAGGCGCTGGAGCAGATGGACCTGCCCGCTCTGCAGCAGGTCAACAGTGATGTCATCGGCTGGATTGCCATTCCGGGCACCGAGATTTCCTATCCGCTGGTGCAGGGCACGGACAACGACTATTATCTGACACACACCTGGAACAAAAACAGCAGCGCAGTCGGCGCGATTTTCATGGACTGCCGCTGCTCTGCCGATTTCAGCGGCTTTAACACTATCGTGTACGGTCACCGGATGAACAACGGCTCGATGTTTGCCGCGCTGAAGCACTACAAAAAGCAGGATTTCCTGCAGGCACATCCGCAGGTATATGTGACCAATGCAGGCGGAACCCATGCGTACAGCATCTACGCGGCCTATGAGGCAGCGCTTGACGGAACCGCGTATTACAGTGCGTTTTCCGATGAAACAATCAAAAAAGCCTTCATTGACGAAGGTGTTTCCCTGTCGGTGATCCGCACCGGCGCAGTACCGACCGTAAACGACCATATTCTCACGCTTTCCACCTGCACCGGCAACGGGCATGCAACTCGCTGGGTAGTGCAGGCGGTCATGGAATAAAAAAGCATCCCGCTTGCTGTGCTTCAGCAAGTGGGATGTTGTTATATACTCTTATTCTTCCTCGTCCGCCAGCTTTGCCACGCGGACAAATTCATCCATTTCGCGTGTGCGCCATTTCTCCTTGTGGCTGAAAATCTGGCGGTAGAGCGAAATATAGCAGTCCTCGACCGACAAACGGATCAGCCTTCCCTCTTTTACGCTGTTCTCGACTGCGTACCACGGCAGAAAGGATACACCGCGGTCAATCTCAAGCATGCGAATGAGCAGCGAGGTATCACCGCACTCGAGCGACGGCGTAAGGATGGTCCGCCGCGCGGCAAGACGGCGGTTGAGTACACGGCGATAATTATCCTGCTCGGTAAGGAAAAAAGGCTGCGTGAGCAGTTCCTCAATCGTCAGCTCTTTTCCGCCCAGCTCCTCGCGCAGCGATGCAGATGCCACAAATACGATTTCCTCGCGCTGCTCCATCAGCTTGTTCCAGTTGTTGCTGTACAGCGGCTCATCGAGCACATAGATCATGTCCAGCTCGCCGCGTTCCATGTGCTCGATCAAATCTTCCGGCTCACCGACCGTGATGCGGATAGACACTTTCGGGTTGAATTTGCGGTACAGATGCAGCACTGTCGGCAGTTTGAGACATGCAAGCGACTCAATCGTGCCGATATGCAGCGAACCGTGCAGCTCTGCCGTGGACGTGACCGACATGCGTGCCTGATTGACCTGATTCATCACGTCGCACGCATGGCTGAGAAAACGCTCGCCCGTGTCGGTCAGCGCGATACGCTTGCCCATGCGGTCGAACAGACGCGTGTCCAGTTCCTCCTCCAGCTGGCGTATCTGCACCGTTACCGCCGACTGTGAGTAGCCGAGGCTCTCTGCTGCGCGTGAAAAACTCTTAAACTGTGCTACCCGAATAAAGGTTGCAAGCTGCCGAAGCTCCATGAATTTCCCTCTCTCCCCTATATTATCAATATTTTGAATCGAAATGATGAAATATATGAATTTGACTTAACCCATTAAACAGAATATACTAAATCTGCAAAGAGGTCAAGAAAGAAATTGGAGGTTTACCACAGATTTTTTTATTATCCTTTTTACACAAAAACCGCGTCCTATTTTATAGCATTTCGCCTAAAATAAGCGGTTCTTTTTGTGTCCGGAGGCAAAAAATCTCGGCAGACTTCCACGGCAGCAGACCAAAGAGGGGCAAACAAACGGCCTGCGCCGCAAAGGGTAACACCGCATAACCGAACAAGTGCACTTTCCGTAAAGTGCCGCAGTTCAAATTGTTTGGTGCTGCCCGCCAAAAAAGGAGGAAAAAGAAATGGAAGAAAAGAAAAAATTCAAACTCGGATTACTGCCCAAGCTCATCATCGCCATCATTGTCGGCATCCTGTTCGGCCAGTTCCTGCCGGAAGGCTTCTGCCGCTTTGTGGTAACGCTCTCGTCGTTCTTCAGCCAGTTCCTGTCGTTTATCATCCCGCTGATGATCCTCGCGTATGTTACCATGGGCATTGCTAACCTCAAGAGCGGCGCGGGCAAGCTGCTGCTCATCACGGTTGCCATCGCCTACTGCTCGACCCTGATCGCAGGCTCGGCTTCGTTCTTTGTAGCCGACACCCTGTTCCCGCACTTCATGAGTGCGGATGCGCTCGACAAGATCGCCGCAACCGCAGGCAACTCGCTGGAGCCGTACTTCAGCCTGGAAATTCCGGCGCTGATGAACACGCTGTCCGCTGTTGTTACGGCGTTTGTGCTCGGTCTGTGCATGTCCAGCCTGCGCGGCAAGACCATCGGCAACACGCTGTACAACGGTGTGTCCGACTTCTCCGGCATCATTGACTGCGTACTGCACAAGGTCATCATTCCGCTGCTGCCGCTTTACATCTGCGGCACGTTCACCGATATGACCAAGTCCGGCAAGACCTTTGCTATCCTCGGTATTCTGTGGAAGGTATTCATCGTTGTTATCATCATGCACCTGATCTGCATCTGCATCCAGTTCGTAATTGCAGGTCTGGTCAGCCACAAGAACCCGTTCACGCTCATCCGCAACCAGATTCCGGGCTACGCAACCGCACTGGGCACCCAGTCCTCTGCGGCTACCATTCCGGTCAACCTGCAGTGCGCTGAGGCAGACGGCGTTTCCTCGGAAATCCGCAACTTTACGGTTCCGCTGTGCGCGAACATCCACATGGCAGGCTCGATGATCACCATTACCGCCTGTGCGACTGCCGTCTGCCTGATGAACCAGCTGCCGATCTCCATCGGCACGGTCATTCCCTTCATCATGACCCTCGGTATTGCCATGGTGGCGTCTCCCGGTGCGCCGGGCGGCTCCATTATGACCGCCCTGCCCTTCCTGTACATGATCTTCGGCACCGAGGCCGGCGACCCGAGCGGCCCGATCTGCGCCATCATGGTTGCACTGTACATCACGCAGGACTCGTTCGGCACCGCATGCAATGTTTCCGGCGACAACGCGATCGGCGTGATCGTGGAGACCATCTACCGCAAGTTTATCTGCAAATCCTCCGCTCAGTAAGGAGAATCCCCTATGTCCTTTATCAGTGTTTTTGATGTGCTGGGACCGAATATGATCGGTCCCTCCAGCTCCCATACCGCCGGCGCAGCCGTTATCGCGTATCTGGCGCACAAGATGATCGCGCCGCCGCTTAAAAAGGTAGATTTCACGCTGTACGGCTCATTCTCCAAGACCTATCACGGCCACGGCACTGACCGTGCGCTGCTCGGCGGCATCATGGGCTTTTCGACCGATGACACCCGCATCCGCAATTCGTTTTCGATTGCGACCGAGCGCGGTCTGTCCTACTCATTCACGCCGTGTGAGACCGAGACCGATGTCCATCCGAACACCGTGGACATCCGCATGGAGAACGTCGCCGGTCAGGTGATGACCATCCGCGGCGAGTCGCTCGGCGGCGGCAAGTGCCGCATCGCGCGCATTAACGGCGTTGAGGTTGACTTTACCGGTGAATACAGCACGGTCATCGTCGTTCAGCAGGACAAGCCGGGCGTTGTGGCGCACATCACCAAGGTGCTCAGCGACAAGGGTGTAAACATTGCGTTCATGCGCCTGTTCCGCGAGTCCAAGGGCAACACCGCTTACACGATCGTCGAATCGGACGGTCATTTCCCCGAGGGCATTGAGGAACCGCTCAAAAACAATCCCAACGTCCACGATGTCATGATCATCGAACCGTAAGGAGGAGAGCAGATTATGGATTTCAAAAACGCATCCGAGCTGCTTGCACTCTGCACGCAGCAGCAGCTCCCCATCTCCGAGATCATGCGCCGCCGCGAGTGCCAGCTGGGCGAAACCACGCGTGATGAGGTCACGCACCGTATGAAGAAGGCACTCGAAATCATGCGCTCATCCGCGCTGACACCGCTCAAAACGCCGGTCAAGTCCATGGGCGGCCTGATTGGCGGCGAGGCAAAAAAACTGGCGCAGCACGCGGCCAAAGGCCGCTCCATCTGCGGAGATGTACTGCACAAGGCGGCACAGTACGCGATGGCCGTCCTCGAGGTCAACGCCTCAATGGGCCTTATCGTGGCCGCGCCGACCGCAGGCAGCGCCGGTGTTCTGCCGGGCATGCTGTTTGCCTTGCAGGACTGCTACAACATCTCGGACGAACGGCTGATTGACGCCCTGTTCAACGCCGGTGCGATCGGCTACCTTGCCATGCGCAACGCAACCGTTGCAGGCGCGGTCGGCGGCTGTCAGGCCGAGGTCGGCATCGCATCCGCAATGGCGGCCAGCGCAGCTGTCGAGCTGATGGGCGGCAAGACTGAGCAGTGTCTTGACGCGGCCTCCACCGTGCTGATGAACATGCTCGGTCTGGTCTGCGACCCGGTCGGCGGACTGGTCGAGTATCCGTGCCAGAACCGCAACGCGGCAGGCGTAGCCAACGCGCTCGTTGCCGCTGAGCTCTCGCTCGCAGGCATTCACCAGTTTATCCCGTTCGATGAAATGCTCGATACCATGTACGCGGTCGGTCGCCGCATCCCCATCGAGCTGCGCGAGACTGCCCTCGGCGGCTGCGCTGCCACACCGTCTGCATGTGCGAAATGCGGACTGTGCTCTTAAATCAGATCATATCGATACTCTTTTTCGCAGGACATTCCCACCCCTCGGGAATGTCCTTTTCGCTCTTCATTTGCCAAATGAAATGATATAATGAAGCATCTCTATGGGTAATGCCGGACGGAACCGTGCAGGATGTTGCAAAAATGGTGCACATCGCACAGAATATCAACTTCTACGAGCAGGATTACTATACGCCGTCCAACGATGGCTTCAAGGTGTTCCGCACGCCGTTCGACAACGTCATCTGCTTCGATCGCCATGTGCAACCGTGTCGGCACAGAAGGCAAAATGCAGTTTGCCGGCGAATCGCTCGTCATTCATCCGAGCGGCAAGGTGCTTGTCAAAGCAAACGACACTGAGCAGCTGCTCATCTGCGATATCAATCTGCAGGAGGTGCAAAAAATCCGCAGGAATCCGGACTATCTGTCGCTCCGCAGACCGGATATGTACGTCATATAAGCCAAAAAAATCCCTCCTGATCATAAACCGGGAGGGATTTTTGTATCATTTGATTATCACTGATACTCCGCATTGAGGAATATGGGCTTGATGGCGACAACCTCATCGTATTCCTCCTGCGAGACGGTGACATCCGCGTTCAGCGCCTTCAGGTCTGCCTTCACAACGTCGAGCGCCTGCGCAGCGGTCACTGCGCGGCCATCCATGACGGCACGCTGCATGCGGCGCAGCACAACCGGATGTGCATAGCGGGCCGGCAGCGGGAAATTCATATAATCCGCAAGGTAAGCCTGCATTTTCTCCTGTGCCTGCGCATCATTCTGCATGATGGAGGTACGGTTGTTGCGTGCTGTCGGCAGGACGCTGAAGCCTGCAAACGTGAAAATCGCGGCAAGACCGAACAGCGTAAAATAAATCGAGAACGAGCCGTGACGCACGAAGGAAACGATACCGTAAGCCAGCGCCGCAAATCCCAGCAATGTGATCGCCATAGCGGCCCAGCGGTAGCTGCCGTTCGTACACTGAAAGTTCCGGCGGCGTTTTGCGGCTGCGCTCAGTCGTTCGGTCAGCTCAGGACGGCGCTCCAGATAGTCGATTGCGTTATCGAGTGCCTGCACGGTTTTCTCCGCCTGTGCGCTCATCGGCGGACGATTGCGCTCTTCTTCCTCCCGGCGAGCCTTCTCCTCGGCAATGCGCTGCTCTGCCGCCGCGCTGACACACGGAATAGACGGGTGCTCAGCTCGGATAACGCTCAGAAACTCATCGACCTGCTGCTCATACTTGAAATTGCACACCTTCTGTCCGCCGTCGAACTCCACGACCAGATAGGACAGCGTGGCGAAAATGCCCTTGCCGGAAAAGCCGCCCTTGCTCATCGCAACGCGCTTGTACACACGCGTTACCATGGAAAACGGAACATAATACCGCCGGTCAACAAAAAAGCTGTTCAAATAGAGGGCATGCCTGCCGATGCCGCACGGACCGATTTTCCGACAGGTTTTTTTATCCTCGGCAAGCGACGCGTCATCAATACGTCCCGCGCTGAGCGGATAAGGTTTCAACATTTTCCGTCACCCCGCAATTATCGTTATGGATGGCCGCAGCCGACCGCACAAAGGAACGGCCGGCTGCAGCAATGCTATTATATTCAAGCAGATTTCTTTGCGCCGCGCTTCTTGGTCGCACGGATGAACAGTGCGAGCAGCAGTGCCGCGAATACAATACCGATCGGGTACGCCACTTCGGTATTGTAAATTACCGCGCCGTCCGCCGTCTTGCTGTTCAGCAGGCTGCCGAGGCACTCCGGTGCGAGGATGAAATAGGTGCAGGAAACTGCACTCATGAACGTAGCCGGAACAGCTGCAATCCAGAAGTTCTTCTTTTCGGTAAACAGGTACATAGCTGCTGCCCACAGAACGATCATAGCGAGCGTCTGGTTGGTCCAGCTGAAGTAACGCCAGATAACCGTGTAGTCGATCAGACCGGTCGCATTGCCGATGCCGAGGATAGCGCCGATACCGAGTACCGGGATGCACAGCTTCAGGCGGTTTGCGTACGAACTCTGATCCATGTGGAACCAGTCGGACAGCGTCAGACGAGCGGAACGGAATGCGGTATCACCGGAAGTAATCGGGCAGATAACAACGCCGATCATGGCCAGAGCAATACCAACGCCGCCCATGGTCTTGGAGCATACATCGTAGATCGCTGCGGACTGACCGCCTGCCAGCGCTTCCGCCAGACCGGTGTTGAGACCGCCGGTGACCTCATACAGAGCACAGCCGGCTGCCGCCCAGATCAGTGCGATAATGCCTTCGGCTACCATTGCACCGTAGAATACGAAGTGACCCTGCTTCTCGTTTTTCATGCAGCGCGCCATCAGCGGCGATTGCGTGGAATGGAAGCCGGAAATTGCACCGCATGCAACCGTGATGAACATGAAGCTCCATACCGGCGTACCGGACGGGTGCATATTGTACAGGTGAGACCAAATCTCCGGAATGGTGTAATTCGGGTTGGTGAAGATACCGATGATAACACCGACCGCCATGATGATCAGGCACATGCCGAACAGCGGGTATACCTTACCGATGATCTTATCGATCGAAATAAAGGTTGCAATAAAGTAGTAAACCAGGATGAGGATCAGCCAGAACAGCGTGGTCGAAAGCACACCGGACACACCGTTGCTCTTGCACAGCGTAACGATCAAACCGGCCGGGCCGACTGCAAATACCGTACCAACCATGATCAACAGTACAACTGAGAACACACGCATGATATTCTGCATGGTGTGACCGAGGTACTTGCCGGTAACCTCTGCGATGGAGGCACCGTCGTTTCGCTCACTGATCATGCCGGAGAAATAATCGTGTACGCCGCCGGCAAAAATGGTACCGAATGTGATCCACAGGAATACGACCGGACCCCATAGAGCGCCCTGCAGTGCGCCGAAGATCGGACCAAGGCCGGCGATGTTCAGCAGCTGTACCAGAAACAGCTTCCACTGCGGCATGACAACGTAGTCAACTTTAATTCCTCTTTTCCCTTTCGGCAATCCCTATTATGAACCTATGATATAAAAACCACAAGGACAATATGTTATAATTTTAACAAGAAAAATTTGCCGAAATTTGTTTCCTTTAGAAAAAAACTATCAGCGCAATAAAATCCCCCGACCAATGGCCGGGGGATTCGTTCGCCCTTATAGGAAAGTATTTACTTTTCCAGTTCGGTCCAATCACGAGTTTCGCGCAGCTTGCTCCACTTCTCGTGCTTGTTTCCCTTGATGTCGTAATAGTGGCTGTTCGTAGCCTCCTGTACGGCCAGGTAATACCATGCGGAAGTATCGGAGTTGTCGCTCCACTTGATCATGTTGTTGTGCAGATCCTTTGCAGTCTCCGGAAGGCGCTTGAGGACGCGGTTTACGAGCGTCATCGCCTCGGCACGGGTGATCTTGTTATTCGGACGGAAGGTGCCGTCGGTATAACCGTTGATCCAGCCGTTGTTGGAAGCGGCGCTGATTTCGTTCTTTGCCCAGTGGGATGCAATGTCGCTGAAGTCAACAGCAGTCGTGTTGGCCTTGTCGTCAAAACGAGCTGCGATCGCAGCGAACTCCGCACGGGTGATCGGCGCATTCGGATTGAACTTGCCGTGGCTGTCACCCTTTACAATGCCCATAGCGCTCAGCGTAGAAACTGCGTGGTTGTACCATGCACCGGCTGCTACGTCGGAGTAGCTGTTGGTCTTCGTAGAGTTTGCATTGCGGGTCTCGTCGGTCAGCAGACGGAAGAAGATGGTTGCTACCTCAGCACGGGTAATGCCGTTCTGCGGACGAACGGTGCTGTCCGGATAGCCTACGATGTAAGCATAGTGGTCATCGCCGTTCAGACCGGTCGGTACATTATCCGGAATGGTAACGGTAGGCTTGCGGCCGCCGCCGCCACCGCCGCCGCCGGAGGAGGATTTTTTCGCATAGGTATAGGTGAAGACGGTGTCCTTCTCAACCTTTGCATTACCGACAGGAGTCGTATCCCAAGAACCAGCACGGTAGCCGGAGTTCGGCTTGTCACCCACGGCCGGGATACGGGTGATCGGAACCACAACGTATTTGAGCTCATCGCCGTTTTTATAGTCCTTGAACGGAACGTAAACAACGATGTCAGCGTTGCCGCCGTTGTTCCACTCGCCGTTTACAACCTTGAATGCAAGACGGTACTCCCATGCGTCCGGGGTGCCATTGCCGGTCTCGTCCGGCTTCTCACCGCCCTTGACGTCAAGGTAGTAGTACAGGTCGATGGTAACGTCCTTGGTCAGCTTTTCAAGGTTATCGGTAACCTTGGTCAGACCCGGAACGTAAACGTAGGTCTTGCCGTCAACGGTCTGGTTTACCGCATCATTCTTGTAAAGCTCAGCAACCAGTGCATACTCATTGCCGGTCTTGGTCTTACCGTTCTCTACCTTAACCTCAACGTCCTTCTCGTTGTAGAAGTGCTTGTTGATGGTGTAATGCTGCGTATTCTGTGTAAAGAAGCCTTGGATGATAACGTTGCTCTTGATATTGAATTCCTTTGCAGCTTCGTTACCAATCTTCCAGCCAGAGAAGGTGTGGCCTTCCTTAACAGCGTTGTCACGAATCTTTACCCGAGTGCCGTAGTTATAAGTCTCCTCGTCACCCTGCTTCTCGCCGTCAACGTAGTAGGTTACGGTATACTGGCGGGTAATCGGCTTAAATACTGCGATGTAAGTTACGTCCTTAACCACTGCGATAGTAGTCGGGTCAACCAGTGCAGTATCTGCGGTGCCTGCCAGCTTCCAACCTGCAAACTCGTAAGTATACTGCGCGTCAGAAGCCTTGCTTGCCTGATCCTTCGGGTCCTTGGTCGGCTTGTTGTTGTAAGCAACCGTCTGAGTATCGAGAGCATTTACAGCGTTATCAGCATTCTTCCAAGTTACGGTGTACTGGCGGGCAATCGGCTTAAAAACTGCAATGTAGGTTACGTCCGCAGTAACTGCTTGTTCCTTCGGATTAACCAGTGCAGTATCTTCAGTGCCTACCAGCTTCCAACCTGCAAACTCGTAAGTATACTGCGCGTCAGAAGCCTTGCTTGCCTGATCCTTCGGATCCTTAGTCGGATAACCATTGTAGTTTACCGCCTGAGTATCGAGAGGATCTACAGCGTCATCCGAGTTCTTCCAAGTTACCGTGTACTGGCGCGTTACCGGCTCGAATACCGCAATGTAGGTTACGTCCGCAGTCACTGCGCGTTCCTTCGGATTAACCAGTGCAGTATCTGCAGTGCCTGCTAGTTTCCAACCCTTGAACCTGTAATCATACTGAGTGTCAGAAGCCTTGCTTGCCTGATCCTTCGGATCCTTAGTCGGATAACCATTGTAGTTTACCGCCTGAGTATCGAGAGAATCCTCTGCGTCCTCAGAAATCTTCCAAGTTACAGTATACGGATTCGGAATCCACTTTGCGTACAGATGCAGGTCGGTCATCAGAAGATGCTTAGAGCCAACTTCATACTTGTTACCGTCAACATACCAGCCGCCGAAGCTGAATCCGGTCGGGACGGTGAACATGTTATCAAGAACGGTATATGTATCACCGCTCATTGCAGCAACTTCGCGGGAATCGTCGGTCGTGCCGGGGATAGTACCATAGTTAGAATGATAAGTAACCTTAACCGGAACACCGGCTACATAGCCGTCGACATGATAGCCGTCTACCTGATACTTAATGGTGTACCATACAACTCTAATATTATTCACATTAAAGTTTTCGCCCAGTACCGAGAACGGATCAGAGGGATTGGAATCCTTGATGTAGGTTTTGCCATCTTCCGACCAGTTGGCCTTGGTGAAGAAACCGAGGTTTTCCGGAGGATCCAGATATTCGCTTTCAACGCCATCAATCTTGGTATAACCGTTCGTGGCATCGTAGATGCTGTAATTCTTATCAGCAATCTTCTTGCCCTTCGCGGTCAGATAGCCTTTGTAGCCTTTGAAATTGTCGCGGTCGGTAACGCCGCCGTCCGAGGTGTCATTCGGCAGGTAGCTTTCTTGGCCCTGGCTTTCGCCGCTCGTCGGCTTATCACGGTTCGGCAGAAGCACGAAGTACTTGGCTTCCTGCTGCCAATTCCATGCGCGGTCGATTTGAACCTCCTGCACGCTAATTGTATCCGTCGGAGAATTGCTTACTGCATCATTATTCTGAGAATCATTTTCATTGGAATTGCTATTATTGCCAGTCTCCTCGATGTCCGTACCGCCGGACGGTGCCTGTGCAGGATCCTGAGCCTCAGGCTGTCCTTGGGTCCCAGCATCGGGAGTTTGAATGGTGTCTTCTGCGGGAGTACTGTCGACAACCGGCATCTGGTCTTCCGGTGCCGGAAGGGTAGTGATGCCTTCATCGTCGGCCAGCGCCCAGGTCGGGCACATGGTCAGCGCCATGATAGTCGCAAGTGCTCCTGCGAGCAGACGTTTACGCATATTCTTTTTTAACATAGGAATACCTCCTTGGTCAGCGTGCATGCTGATCGAGAGGGATTGCAAATGTATTTCTGGCAACCGGCTGCCATGCGGAGAGAAAAAAACCTCCGTTTAGGCCCCTGGCTTTGCGAGACCGGCTTTCACCGATGGTGCCTTTGTCTGTACAACTTGCTCCTCAACGAGCCGCACAGATCATGTGTTTGTGGGTTTGCGATAATCTCAGAATGCAATGCAGTTTCAACCTCCAAATAAAATACCCCCTTTACAGCGCGCATAGCTCTGCAAGGGGGTATAAAGCACCTTTGGCAGCCGGCTGCCATGCGGAAGAAAGTCTTCCGTTTAGGCCCATTTAGCTTTGCGACACCGGTTTTCACCGGCTGTGCCTTTGTCTGTATCTGTACCCCTTTACGGAAGTCATGCACAGAATTTTACGATCTTTTCTGTCGGCAGATACGCCGGACTGCATACACAGCCCTTTGCCCGAGCCGGACAGAAATCCTCCGGATCCTCTTCTTCAGTATACCATAAATGCCCGCGAACAACAAGCAAATACTGTAAAAGCAAAGAAGAGTTTCAATCCGGAATCGTTTTTTATGCAAGAAATCGCCGCTGATTGGGCATAAACGTATCCCATCAGGACCATTTGCATACAAAATAAAATGAAAAAGTGTTAAGCCGCAGCTACTGCAAGCGCATCGCTGGTGTTGGTGTAGGTCAGCGGAGATACGCAGTCATGCAGGGTTTTGGCGTTCTTCACGCTGCGGGTAACCGCATAGGTCAGGTCAATCTGATACCACTTGCCATTCAGGTTTACCTTGTTCCAAGCGTGGTAGCTGGAGCCGGCGTAACCCTTGGTCAGTGCACACGGGATGCCCTGGCTGCGGCACATTGCTGCAAACAGCGAGGAAAAATCGTAGCAAATACCGGTGGTGCCCTTCAGGGTAGCGGCGGTATCCGGGATGTACTTGGTAATCTTGCCGCTGGTGATCTCATTTGCCAGCTTGTTATCATAAGTATAGCGGCTTGCCATGTAGTTGTAGATGGCGATAACCTTAGCCTCGTCGGTCTTGGCGTTCCTGCAGAGCTCAGCAGCCTTAGCGGATACCGTATCACCCTTGGAGAACTGAACCTCGGAAGTGGAAACCAGATACGGAGCGTAGCTGTCCTTAACGGTTACGTTCATGGACTTGGACTCGACCTGCTGATAGGACGTACCGGAAACGTTGCGGTACAGCGTTACGGTGTACTTGCCGTTGCCCTTATCGAGAGAGAAGGAAGCATCCTTGCCGCTCGGGCAATCATGGAATACGGTCTTGCCGTCGTTGTACTGAATACCAACCTTGAGCCTTGCACTCGAGGAGTAGTTTACGGTAACATAACCGTGGGTGGAATTACTCATATCCACAACATCATTTACTGCTGCTGCGGTAACGCCCATCGAGAGGGCAGCTGCTGCAAAAACTGCGCATACAATACGAAAAAGCCGCTTCATATCCGGCGATCTCCTTTCGGTAACTGGCTGCCAGCCCTCTCGATGAGGGGTAAGGCCCTATAGCTTTGCGTCGCCACCTTTCGGTGGGTTTGCTATTATCGTTTGAGATGCGGTCAAAGCGACTGCATCATCTTCTTTTATCCACACTATAGCGCATCTATCGTGTTTTGTCAACAGGGTTTGACAAAAAAAGAAGAAATTATGACACATTGCCGCAGATTTACCGAAAATATGACATTTTTCCGTCTCTTTCGCTCATATTGCAGCGGTTTGTCCGGGAATGCAGCTCGCTCCAAAGCGTGAAATGGCGGCAAAAAAATCGGTAAACAGACGGCGGCAGGGGAATTCCCCTGCCGCCGCTTTCCATCGGTTGATTTGCTTATTTGCTGCCGTACATTCTGTACAGGAACGTAACGATCTGTGCTCTCGTGCAGTTGTTATGCGGACCGAACAGACCGTTTCCGATGCCGTCGGTGATGCCCTTCTGCTCTGCCCATGCTGCCGCATCGGCGTAGTATGCATCGGCAGGTACATCGGTGAAGGCCGCGCTGCCGCTGACCGCCGGACTGCCTGCCGCACGGTACAGGAGCGCTGCGCCTTGTGCTCTCGTGCAGATGGTGCCGGGTGCAAACGCTGTATCGCTCGTGCCCTCGGTAATACCATTCTCAACCGCCCACGCAACCGCCTTGGCGTAGTATGCATCTGCCGGAACATCCGCGAAGCTGCTCAGCGCCTTCGGTTCAGGCGAACCCGCCGCGCGCCACAGGAATGTTACGATCTGCGCTCTGGGGCAGGCAGCGTTCGGAGCGAACAGCGTGTCGCTCATGCCGCCGGTAATGCCCTTCTGCGCCGCCCAGAGGACTGCGTCATAGTAATAATCCTCCGCGTGCACATCGGTGAAGAAGTTGAGCATGGTGTTGTCGTCCATAAAGACTGCCTTCACCGTGACCTTGCCCGCCGGCATGACGAAGGTGTACTTTCCGCCGCCCTTGTCGGTCAGTTCGAGCACCTTGCCGTCCTTGTCCAGCACGGTCAGGCTTTCGAGGGTGTAGCCCTTGTCGGGGATTGCCGTGATGGTCACAGTGTCGCCCTTGGACGCGGATTTGGGAGATACGGTGACAGTGCCGTGCTTTACATCATCTACAGATACCGAATAGCTGGGTGCGGAGAAGCCTCCTCCGCCGCCGCCACCACCGCCGCCGCCGGACGAGCCTCCGCCGGAGGTGGAGTCTGTGATGCGAATGATAATCTTCTTTTCCACGATCACATTGGTGTCTGTATTGACCGCAGCACAGATCAGGGTCATCGTGCCATCCTGATCACCAAAGCTGAGTGTATTTCCGCTGATAACGGCGTGCGTATCATTCTTTTCCAGCGTCCATCGTACAGAAGCCGGATAGGCCGCCAGCTCTTCCGGAGTAAAGGCCTTGCCGAACTGATCGAGCGTCGTTACCTTAACTGCAGACAGATCCAGCGTAGTGTTTTTCCGAACGGACGACGGAATTCCGTCTGCGGTGATCGCAATCAGCCGTCTCGGGGCATTGACCGTCAGCGTAATGTGGTTACTCTCGATGTCGCCGGAACGGGCATAGATCTCGGTAGAATCTTCTTTCAGTGCCTTGAGTGTTCCGTTTTCGAGCGAAACCACATCCGGCTTGGAGGTAATCCATTCAAAGCTGCCGCCGGTCATTTCTCTGCCATACTGATCGTAGCCGACAGCGGTAAACTGATCTGCAAGAACCGCATTTTCATCCAGCCGCAGGACAAAACCGTCCTTCATGTCGGCGCGGATTGTCTTGAGGGTCGGCTGCTGTTCGACCTTAACAACGACATTCTTTGCAGTCTTGCCGGCAGAGGCAGAGAAGGCTTCCAGAATCACATCCGCATAGGAGGCATCCGGGACACTGCCGACCGCAACGAGCAGTTTTCCGTTTTCAATCGTGGCATTGGTCTGATTGGTGTCTGCCAGCGTCCACTCGATGTCCGACGGAATTCCACAGGGATTGCCGTGCTGATCACGCGCCAGCAGCGGAATGCGGGACAGATCATACTCTGCGCCCTCTACTGCGGCGGGAGCGCCGTCATTATAATACAGCTCATTCAGATACGGTTTTGCCGTCACCTGTACAGGCAGCGGCTGTGCCGTCCGATAGACCTTTTCGCCCTGCTCGTCCTGTCCGACCGGATAATACAGGGTAACCGTATCCGTGCCGACTACAAGACCGGTGATTACGCTGCCGCTGATTTCGGCATAGCCCTTGTCCGTGGCAAGCCGCCACTCGAACAGGCCATCGTCAAGCGTCATGTCCTCGCCATACTGATCCTTGGCCTCCACATTGAGCGTGCTCAGGTCAAAGGTGTTCGCCGTATCATCATTATAGATGAGATTGGGAATCGTGCCGTTCACGGTCAGCGTATCGAGCTGCCGTTCGGGCAGAACCTGCAGCGGTACACGGTTGGATTCCGTGCCGTTCACTACGGCATAAACCTGATAGGTTCCCGGCGCGGTGAACTTGATGCTGCCCGTGGTTTCGTCAACCGTAATGTCATCGTTTGCTTCTGCATACCACTTGACCCTGTCGGTTACGTTGAAGTCGTTGCCGTTCTCGTCCTTAGCGGTCACGGTCAGGCTCGAAACATCGGCGGTGTTGCTGCCGTCGTTGAAGTAGAACGGCTCAAAGCTGCCCTCTACCGTAACCGAGGAAAGCACAACGGGCAGGATGGTCAGTTCAATCAGCTCGCTGTTGAAATCATCCGTTGTTTCGATCGTATCCTTCGGCTGATAGCGCAGGAACAGTTGCTTTTCGTCATTCGGCTTGAGTGCATTGAGGACGGGGTAGCCATTGCGGTTTGTCGTGACCTCGGCGTACTCCGAAGCGTCGTTCATGTCTTCGTCCACAACCGTCCATTCGCCGCTCAGGCGGGGATTGAAGCCGTACCAGTCCACGTCGTGTTCGTTTTTCGCCTCGACCTTGATGCTGTCCAGACGCAGGCTTTGCTGCTCGTACAGCGAGACCTGTTCGGTATCAGGCACCAGACGATCGAGCGCATAGATCGGGTACACCTTCTGCGGGGTGATGACGGTGTTCTTGGAGGTGTAATGGAACGAACCGAAGTACGGCGCAACCGGCTGACCGGAGCGCAGCTGATCGGCTGCCGTCTTGAATGCGCCCTGATACAGGGTGCTCATATCCAAACCGTCGGGGTCGTAGCCGGAGACATTCCGGTTTTCGATGCGGGCATCCAGATCTTCGATTGCGCTTCTGCCGTCTCGGCCGAAGGTATACTGCTTGAATTCCCGTCCCCTCCAGCTGTCCATCGAGACACCGTTCGACTTGGTTCGATGATAACCGGTAACTGAGAGGAGCATGGTCTTATACTTGATGTACACCGCGCCGGTATAGGGGATGGTCGTTTGCAGGTCGGTCACATCGACATTGATGTCAATGCCCGTATGTGCCGGCAGCGGTACGGAGATGGTATCCGTAATGGACTGCGCGTAGGACTCCTCCTTGCTGCTCTCGTAGGTCTTTTCCATGCCGTAGGAGTAGGAAAAGCTCTGCTCTACCTTGGCAGTGGGCGAAAGCGCGGTCAGAACGGGCACGCTGAATTCAACGCCTACCGTGGTCTCCTCGGTCCAGTTCTGCGAATAGGTATTGGAAACCGTAGTCGAGGTCGTGGTGCTCTTTTCATAGGTGTAGCTTTTCTCGACCGTGTTTTCAAAGTCGTTGCGGTTTTCCGCCGTTACCTTGTAGCTGTCCGAGCTGCCGCCCAGATTAAACCGGTAGCCCTTCTGTTCGAGCGATGCCGTTGTGTCATCCGTCTCGATGGAAGGCGTTTCAAACCGATTCGCAATACCCTGAATTTCAAAGTCGTAGAACGCCTGCACATAGTAGCCGTAGCCGGTACTTACATAAGAGTGATGGTCATCGCGTTCCTTCTCCGCTCTGGTAGAGACATAATAAACCGGGGTTTCTTCTTCCGGAAGGCTGTTCAAAACACCCGATCCGCTCAAAACCGCACCCTGGTCAACAACGCTGCTGACAGCATCCCGCAGGCCCTTGGATGTATACTGTACCTTTGCGTAATCTGCCGCAGTCAGAGCGGTATACGGCTCATGATAGCCGTGTTCATTGTTGTCGTTATCGTACGTTTTTGACAAAACATTGTTTGCAATAGCCGCCCACTGCTCCGCAAATTCGGGGCTCTTGATCATCTCCTGCAAAATCTGCTCCTGTGTGCCCGGCAGATTGTAGGTGTCTGAGGCATCAAAGATCTCCCAGTCGTTTTCTGCCGTCACCGCCGCCCCGGCTGTCGGGGGCATCGCCCCTATACACATCACCAGAGCCAGCAGTCCGCACAAACCTCGCCGTCGTATTATCTGCTTTTTACTCATGCCATTCTCCTCCTTTTCTGTTTCAGTGCTCCTGCTCGGCCATGGAAAACAGCTCGTTATGGCTCATCTCCACATCGCCGAAGCGGACAAAAATGCCGTTTGTCACCGCGCTGTTCCACACCTGCGGGTCAGAAAGTGACCGGAATCGGAATTTATCCAGATAGGGCTTCATATCCAGCAGCAGGCGGCTGCCGGAGATAAAATCGACCTGCAGAACGTGGTCGGTCAGCGGCTTGACTGACTGAATGTATTTCCGGTCCAAATGCGTACCTCCTCTCGCCTACACAAAATGAAAGGTTCACCGTACCTATAGGATACGGTGAACCTTTCAAAAAAACCATTCACAAGTTGTTAGTTTTTATCCGCAAGCAGGTCGAGCAGCAGCTTGCGCTTTGCGCGCGGCTCTCCTGCTATTTGCAGTTTGGTATAAATTTGATTCACATACTGCCGGATACTGCCCTCGGACAGATACAGCTTTTCCGCAATCTCGCGGTTGTTCAGCCGCTGTGCCATCAGCCGGACAATCTCATATTCCCGCTCGGTCAGCGCAGACAGGGCTTCCGGACGGTCAAATCCGGCCTTTCGCCGCTCTGCGGCTTCTCCCAGTTCGATGATCTGTGCAACCGTTCCGGTTTGCAGCCGCTCTGCCAGCAATGGCTTGAGATAGCGATAATTCTCCGCAAACGGGATGACAAAGCCGTCCGGTTCCGCGTCGGTCAGTGCCCGATCGAGCTGCGCCTGTGCCTCCGCGTGCTTACCCAGCATTTCATATGCCGCTGCCGTCTGGATACGGATATGCAGCGCGACCAGTGCGTAGTGCATACCTTCGCACACAGCGAGCATCCTTTCGCTCCGGCCGACGACACGGGCGTAGTCGCCCTGTGCCAGACCGACCTGATTTTCGATCATCTCGATCATCGGCTTGCCCGGTGCAAGTGTATGCACGGTTGAAAGCCTGTGCGCGCGGAAAACCTCCGGAATCTTGTCGGTTTTGCCAAGCAAAGCGTAATAATACGCCGCAATCGCGTTCCATAGGTTCAGCCAGGAAGCATTGTGCTGCCGCAGCAGCTCCGCGTGCCGCTCGGCAAGCGTGCAGTGATACTTCATCTCCGCAAACAGCGACAGCCGCCACGCCAGAAAATCACAGCACAGCGCCATATTGGCCTGCCCGTTGTCCTGAATCCGGGCGCACGCGCTTTCGAGTTCGATATGTGCATCCGTTAAGCGTCCCTGCAGGAACGCCGCCTCGGCACGCATGATAGTCTCGGCACCCTGACCGTGATTGCCGGTGATTTTATAATAGTGCGGCATGCACTCGTCCATCTCGGCAAGCTCACTCTGCAGCTCGCCCGGTGCGCGGTAAAACATCATCAGCACAGACGGCGAGCCGAAGGTCCAGCCGCCGCCGGACTGGATGCTGATCGCCTTCCGCGACATCTGCGCGCTGGCACTCCGGTGCAGGCGGCTCATGGCGCTGATATCGTTGTAGCAGAGAAAACTCATGATCAGGTCACATTCTCCCCGCAAATCGCCTTTTTCCTGTGCGGAAAGCGCTGCATTTTCGGAAATCGCCGTCAGCAGCAGCTCCTTCAGCTCCAGCATTTTCGGAATATTGCGCCAGTTGAACATACTCCGCATAAGCACCAGAATCGCCAGCGGATGACTTGCGAGCACAGCTGCCGGGCATTCGTCCAGCACTGCCAGCACTGCCTTCGGGGGCAGCGAGGAAAGCAGAATGCCTGCATCCTTCTGCAGCGTGCGCAGCATCGCATCGTAATCGCCGTTTTGCCGGTACTCGGTCATAGCATGCAGATACAGCCGGTGATCCTCATACCAGATGCCGAGCCGCCCGCGGTAGACGGTCTGCCGCTCCTTCGGCATGGACAGGAAGGTGTGCAGGGCGCATTCCTTCATCATGTGATGGAACCGGTAGGTCGCGCCGTCCGGCAGACGCTTGACAAACGCATTCTGCCCGGTCAGCGCGGCAAGCAGGTCCTCGGCGTGCGCGTCTGCCATGACGAACTGCGCCATTTCGACCGTAAATTCGTCGGCAAGTCCCATCACCGCAAGGAATTCCCGCTGTTTTTCGGGCAGCGGATCAATCATCGCAGCCGTAAAGATGGATGAAATATCCGAATTCGGGTCCGGCAGCACACCGTGCTCGGAAAACATCCGCAGATTCAGATAAACCGCCGAAAACCAGCCCTCGCTGTAATACAGCAGCGTATCTATCTGCTCGTCGGAAAGCGCGGTTCCGCACCGATTGGTGTAGACCGCCAGCTCGGTATGGTTAAGCCGAAGCTGCGCCGTGCCGATCTGGTACACCTTTCCGCCCAGTCGGACAAGCTCTGCCGCCGGCAGGAACAGGTCACGGCTGGCTAAAATCAGATGAACATTGGGCGGCAGCCGTCCGGCCAGCGCACACAGGAATCCCGGTGCGCGCTTGTCGGTCAGCAGGTGAAAATCGTCAATAAAAATATAGCAGGACTTCTCACCGGTCAGCGCATGACACAGATCGTCGATCAGCAGTCCGCCGCTCGCTCCGTCGGTCGGACAGTCATATTCCCGCAGAAAGGCAAAGCCTGCACGCGCAAAGGCATCCTGCACACTTTTCCAGAAAATCGCAAGATTGCCCGAGTACACACTGATGCGCACAATGTACGGTGCTTCGGCTCCGGCACGTTCCGCGAGATACCACTCCACCGCCGTCGTTTTGCCGTATCCCATGGGTGCAACCACGGTCGTCATGGCACAGCGCGAGATTGGCCGCAGGCTCTCCTGCAGTCGCTCGGATATGTAGATCGTGTTCAGATTCCATTTCGATTTTGGCATGGCGCACCTCCGAATACTGTAATGTGCTCTCCTGTCCGTTATACTGTCTAAATTATACGGGATTTCAGAGCGGGTGTAAACCGTGTATGCTGTTAAGGCAGCATGCATAAATAAGGGAGCCGCCTTCCGGCAGCTCCCCTGCAGCTGATGTTTTTATACCTTAAATATACGGTGCAGCAGCGTACCGCCAGCAGAGCATGCTGAACAGCCGTGCGTATATATGCCCTCAATTTGAGCGTCAAGCCGCTTTTCCAACCGGCAGTGTTACCAGAACAGTCGTTCCCGTATCTGCGCTCTGTTCAACGCGCACTGTGCCGCCATGCAGGCGGACAATCTCCTGCACGAGCGCCAGTCCCAGTCCCACGCCGCCCATTGCGCGGCTGCGCGACTTATCCACGCGGAAAAACGGCTGAAAGATGCTGTCCCGGTACTCCTCGGCAATGCCCGGACCGGTATCGCGCACGCGGATTGCCGCCTGACCGCCTTCCCGCTCGACAGACACTTCCACCGAACCGCCCGTGCGGTTGTACTTGATCGCGTTCTCTGTCAAATTGAACAGCAGCCGATACAGCAGCACATCACTGCCGATAAACTGCACGTTTTCGCCGGTCTGCGTCAGTGTAATACCGTTTTTCTGTGCCAGCGGTGTCAAATCGACCAACACCTCCTCAACCATCGGTGCAAGGTCGATACGGTCGGTGCGCGGCACCGACCGCAGGTCGCTCATCTCAAGCAGGGTACGCACAAGCGCACTCAGGCGCTCAACCTGCTCCTGCTGAAAATGCAGCAATTTCGCAGTTTCTTCGCTCATCTGCCGATGTTCCGCCGCAAAGAGCTCCAGCCTTGTCTGCATCAGCGCCAGCGGTGTCCGCAGCTCATGGGCGGCGTTGCCCGTAAACTGCCGCTGTGCATCGAACGCCTGCGCCAGCCGGTCCAGCATGCCGTTCACCGACTCGCTCAACTGCCGGAACTCGGCAGTCGTATCCTCCGGCAGACGGGTGTCCGTCAGGCTTTCTTCGTTGATCTGTTCGGTCTGCTGTGCAAAATCCTTCAGCGGCTTCAAAGCCTTTCCGCTGAAAAAATACGCGATAATGGCGCTCAGCAGTGTCACCAGTGCGGTGATGCACCAGCCTATGCGCTCAAAACGCACCTTTTCTTCATTGACCTGCTGCGAAAAGTCACTGAAAAATGCCTGCATATTCTCTTTGGGTATCTGAATGGTCATTTCCTGCTGGTTTTCCGTCTTGTATTCCACCACAAAGCCGTTCAGCGCATCCATGCTGTCCGAGCCTGAGTAAAACAGCAGCAAATTCAGGCTCACACACGCCGCCGCGATGAGCAGCGCGGTCAATATCGTAATGCGCCACTGGACAGAAATTCGTTTGCTCATTCGCCCGCTCCTATCTCGTAGCCCTGACCGATCTTGTTGCGAATCGGGTCGTATCCCAGTGCCGCACGCAGTTTTTTCCGCAGCATGGAGATATGCACACGGATGGAGTTGCTGAAGCTGTCCACGCTGCTGTCCCACACATGCTCGATCAGCTCCTCCTGGCTGACGGGCCTGCCGCGGTTGAGCAGCAGATATTCCAGAATGCCGCTCTCCTTGCGCGTGAGCGAAAGCGTTTGTCCGTCTGCTGTGGCCGTGCGGCTGCGGGTATCAAACGTCAGCCCGCCGCACCGCAGGCACACGTCCTGCTGCACAAATCGGCGGCGCGTCAGGCTGCGCACACGCGCTTCCAGTTCCTCTAAATGGAACGGTTTGGACAGATAATCGTTCGCACCGGCATCCAGTCCATCAACCTTGTCGGATATTTCACTGCGTGCCGACAGGATGAGCACGCCGGTCTCCTGATCGTGCTCCCGCAGAGTACGCAGCACCGTCATACCGTCCACCTTAGGCAGATTCAGGTCGAGCAGCACCAGATCGTATTTTTCTACCGTCAACAGCTCCAGCGCCGCTTCTCCGTCAAAGCAGATATCCGCCTCATAGCCGGACAGACGCAGTTTTTTTGCAATGTCCTCACACAGATCGCGCTCATCCTCTATCACCAAAAGACGCATGGTCCTTCCTCCTTGCCGTTTCGTTACCTTTATTATAGCAGATACGGATAAAGTTTGTGTTAATGAAACTGTCAAAAAACTTCATTTTTCCGAGCAGCCTTTGAACTTGCTTCGCAAATTCTATTTTATACGCGCTTCCGCGCGAAACACTGTATGCTCGAAAAATTGACTTTATCGACAGACTGTATGGAACTCTCACAAAAAATTTTCCGCATTTCCAGCCTGTTAACAAAGATTTTATGTCGTCCGCTGTATACTGTTCACAACAACTGTGAGAGGAGCACGACTATGCCGCGTTACAAAACCGCCGCTCAGCTGGTGCTGCTGCTGAGTGCTATTGCGATGATTCTTCTGGGCATCCGCCTCGGCGAAGCCGAAACCGTATTATCAAAGGCGATCCGCCTGTGTATGGAGTGTGTTGGCATTGGATAAGAAAAAAATCCCCTTTTTAGCCCGCTTTCGCGGTTGGATACAGGCGGCAGCCACCCTGCTGACCAATATCCACCTGCCGAATTTTGTACAGGGCAAACTATATCAGGGAAGCGGCAAGACCGTCTGCGTACCCGGACTCAACTGCTATTCCTGCCCCGGTGCAACCGGCGCGTGTCCGATTGGCGCGTTTCAAGCGGTGATCGGCTCATCAAAGTTTAAATTTTCCTATTATATCACCGGAATCCTGATTTTATTCGGTGTCCTGCTCGGACGGTTCATCTGCGGTTTTCTGTGCCCATTCGGTTGGTTTCAGGAGCTGCTGCACAAAATCCCCTCGCCAAAGCTGTCTACCAAAAGGCTGAAGCCGCTCCGCTATGTGAAATATGCGGTGCTGCTGATCATGGTGGTGCTGCTGCCCGCACTTGTCACAAACGAACTCGGCATGGGCGATCCGTTCTTCTGCAAGTACCTGTGTCCGCAGGGAGTTCTCGAGGGCGCATTGCCGCTGGCGGCGGTCAATTCCGGTATTCGTTCCGCGCTCGGCGCGCTGTTTACATGGAAAGCAGCCGTTCTGCTGACCGTTATCGTGTGCAGCGTACTGTTTTACCGTCCGTTCTGCAAATGGCTGTGCCCGCTCGGCGCTTTTTACGCCCTGCTGAACCGCGTTTCACTGTTTCAGATGCAGGTGGATACGCATAAGTGCGTATCCTGCGGCGCATGTGCCAAAGCCTGCAAAATGGATGTGGACATCACGAAAAACCCCAATCATGCCGAGTGCATCCGCTGCGGCATGTGCATGAAAGCCTGCCCAACCGATGCTATCTGCTACCGTTACGGTCTGGGCAATAAAACCCAAACGACTGACAAAGGAGAAACTATCTAATGAAAAAGAATCGACTGATCGCATTTGCCCTGTCCGTAAGCCTGCTGCTCGGCGCATCCGCCTGCGGCAAACCGGCAAAAACCGTCTCCGAGCTGATAGCGGAGGAAAACGCCATCCTCGACCAGCATCAGGAGCTGTGGACAACGGCTCTGAATTCGCTCGACAAGGACAATCTGTCGCAGAGCACCCAGAGCACCAACTACGCCGATGTACTCGATCTTGCGATTAATAACGTCAAGGACCAGCTCTCGGCCGAGGACTACAAGACGCTGACCGACGATGCCGCCAAGGTCCGCAAGCTGGAGGACCAGCTGCAGGAACTTCCGCCGGAGGAAGGCACCACCACACCCGCCAGCGACGCGTTCCCCGCTTTCGAAGGCAAAGACCTGGACGGCAACGCTGTGGACAGCAGCTTGTTCGCTGACAACGCGTTTACGGTCGTGAATTTCTGGTTCAGCGGCTGCAAGCCGTGCGTGGCTGAACTTGGTGATCTGGACAAGCTGAACCAGACCGTCAAGGCGCAGGGCGGCGAGGTTATCGGCATCAATACGGAAACGCTCGATGACAATGCGGATGCCATTGCTACCGCTAAACAGATTCTGCAGACCAAAGGGGCATCCTACCGCAACATTACCTTTGCATCCAGCAGCGAGGCAGGCAAGTTTGCACTGAACATCATGTCATTCCCGACCACCTATGTTATCGACCGGAACGGAAAAATCGTCGGTGAACCGGTACTCGGCGGCATCACGAACGAAAACAGCATGAAGCAGCTGCAGGAGAATATTGACACCGCGATTGCAAACGACGGAAAATAACACCCGAGTGTGATTGCCGCTGCAATCTGCATCATAAATATACACAGCGCAGATTGTGTTGAAAAAAATGATACTGATATGAAAAGACACACTTTTCTGCGTTGATCATCAAGTGCCTGTGGCACACGCCGTGCGAGGAAAACGGCTGGTATAATCCGGAGGTCAAGCATCCGGGCAATCGCCGCGGCAGATATATCAATTTCCAGCTGAGCGATAATTCGGAGCAAAGCGCCGTAGATGACGTGGAATACATCAGAAATCATCCGCTGGCAGCGTCCAGTATTCCGATTTACGGTTATATTTTACGATGTAAAAACAGGCAAACTGATCGAGGTTGAAAAGGCAACGGAGATTGGCAGAGCCAAGTAAACGCCAAAGAGAAAAGCCGCAGACTTTCGTCTGCGGCTTTTGCGTGCCTGCGGAAATATCCACGAAGATATGCACAAACCTGTGGATAAATTTGAGGACGGAACTTTTCCTTGTTTCTCCTATATGGTATACTAAAATTATACAAGCGCAAATCGCAGGAAAAAGAGAAACACGAGGGATAAACATGGGACTGTTTTCAAAACCGGAGGTTGTGATTGCGAAAGAATCCAGCAACGCAAAGGAGTATCTGCGGCAGCTGGAAGAGCTGGCGGAAAAGGCAACCGGAGAAAACGCGAAAAAAATCGCAAAAGAGATTGCCGTGGTGAAAGCCGGCATTATCGGTGAGGATAATATTCTGTTTGAGCTGAAAAACAGCGGTATGGATATGGTTGTGCTGCACGATTTGTATATTGAAAGCGTGTCCGGTGCCTCGGCACAGATTGACTTTCTGGTACTGACTCCAAAGATTAACTTTGTGTTGGAGTGCAAAAATCTGTTCGGCAATATCGAGATCAACAGCAAGGGCGATTTTATCCGCACAATTCGCTGCGGCGGTCGGTACTATAAAGAGGGAATTTATTCGCCGATTACGCAGAATCAGCGGCATTTGCAGGTGCTCAAGGAACGAAGGAGCGAAAATGACGGCAAACTCCTTGCCGCATGGAAGAATTACTTGTTTAAGGACTTTTTTAGGGGATTAGTCGTGCTTGCCAACCCGAAAACTGTTGTCAACGACCGATATGCGAAGAAAGAGGTCAAGGAACAGGTCATTCGAGCAGACCAGTTGATTGAAACGATAAAACGAGTGAATAAGGCGTCCAAGGAATCGGCTTCTTCCTTGAAAGATTTGAAGGAGATGGGTGAGCGGTATCTGCTGATGCACATTGAAATGCCAATCACCTATATCGAAAAATTCAAGCAGGAGGAGCTGGAAGACCAGCCTGCCGCCGAGCGGCCTGCACCTGCGCCGTCGGAGGGAAAATGCTGTCCGAAGTGCGGCAAGCCGCTTGTCATGCGGGAGGCCAGACGCGGCACACATATCGGCGAAAAATTCTGGGGCTGCACAGGATTTCCTCAATGTCATTTTATAAAGAAAATCGTGAAAACCGAAAACAAATAAACAGAAAAGCGGCATGACTTGCATCAAAGTCATGCCGCTTTATGGTTACTTAAAACACAAACGCCTCGCTCTGCTCGATCTCAATCCCGCAGTCCGCGATAACCGTCTGATACTGCGCGTAAACTTCGGCTTCCATGCGCCACGCGATGCCGCATCCGGCGGACAATCTGCGCGGTACCGGCACCAGCCGGCCGGCAATACCGTTCTGCTTGCAGAATGACTCCATCTCCATGGCAGCATCGGTGGTGTGGAAGGTGAGCACCTGATACGGCTTTTTCTCTCGCATTACGCCTGAAAAACGATCTCGAAGCACCCGTCCGGACGCACGGTCGTCTGACCGGACTTGTTCTCATACTCGAGCATTTTCTCGATATTCTTGCGGGTGTGTGCCTCGTCACCGAGCACACGGATCAGCTTCCCCGGGTGATCCTGCATCGCGTCCATCGCCAGCAGAACCGGCTCCGGACAGGACAGACCGCGAACATCTACTTCAACATATTCAGCCATTGCACATTCTCCTTTTCCGACTTACTTTGCTGTCTTTTTGCGGCGCAGATTGGTGCCCGCAATGACAAACAGCACGATAATGCAGACGATCACGGCGATTTTGCCGGCTGCCGCCGGACCGCCTGCGACTGCAGGCTCGGTTTCGGTTGCCGCCTTGGCAGCCGCGCCGACCAGACCGAAGTTATGCGCGAATGCCGCACCGATCAACATACCGAGGAAGGTGACCGCGCTGTCAGACGAACCCTGACCTGCCAGAATGAGCTGACGCAGCGGGCAGCCGCCAGCCAGCACAGCCGCAAAGCCTACAACATACATGCCAAGAATGTTCCACAGGTGCTGGGAATGCGCGATCGGCTGACCGGCAAAACCGAGGTGAAAGCTGCCAGTTGCCGCATTGTAGACTGCCATCACGGCAAACAGGGCCGCGATAATGCTGATCAGGTCGAAATTCTTCATCAGAATGATGTCGCGGATGCTGCCCGCAAAGCACATGCGGCTCTTCTGCGCGAGCGCACCGATGATGAGTGCAACGACCAGAGAAAGGATGATCGGCGCATGCTTGCTGCCCGGGCCCTCGGTGCTGACCGCGTAAGCGCCGGTCGCCACGCCGATTACGAGCAGCGCCGCCAGCACAACCGGCAGAACGGCACCGCCGACCGGCTTGGCCTCATACGCACGGCCGAGCGAGAAACCCTTCTTAAGGAAGAACGAGCCGGTCGCCACACCGCCTGCAAAGCCGATAAGCGCGACCCACGCATTCAAGTCACCGGCGGCCATGCGAAGTACCATGCGGAGCGGACAGCCGAGGAATACGAGGGCGCCGATCATCATCGCAGCGCCCAGAATAAAACGCACCATCGGCGAGGAACCGGCGGTGGACTTATACTCCTTGGTCAGCAGCGCCAGCAGGAACGAACCGCAGACAAAGCCGACGACCTCCGGGCGGAAATACTGCACCGGAGCCGCTGTATGCAGCTTGAGCGCACCCGCTGTATCGCGGATGAAGCAGGCAACACAGATCGCCATGTTGGCAGGGTTGCCGTAAATTGCCAGAAGCATGACCGGCAGTCCGATCACCGCACCGGACACTGCCAGCTTCCATGTCTTGTCAAACAGTTTCATGATTTTCTCCTTTTTTGTGAAATGAGGGAATTTTATGCTGTATTCAGTATATCATGCGGTGTTTTCAATGTGAAATCGATTCTATTGATAATTTGATTGAATCTATTGATATAATCTATAAATACAGCTATAATGGAGAAAACGAAAGGAATGCCGCCCATGGATATTCGTCAGCTGGAAGCCTATGTCTATACCGTGAAGTACCGCAGTTTTTCACTTGCTGCACAGAAGCTGTATCTGTCGCAGCCGACCGTCAGCGCGCACATCTGCAATCTGGAAAAGGAGCTGCACACGCAGCTGCTCAAGCGCACGACGAAAACACTTTCGGTGACACCGGCCGGCCAAACGCTGTATAATTATGCCGCAGAAATCCTCGATTTGCGGCACAAAGCCATTCTGGAGCTGTCCAACGAGCAGGAAACCATGCTGCATATCGGCGTATCGTCCGTGCCGTCGCTGTATCTGCTGCCCGAGCTGCTGGCAGCGTACCACGAGAAGGCCCCGGAGATCCGGTTCCGCACCAGCTGCTCGGACAGTCTGGATGTGATAAACAAGGTCGCAGACCGCACCTGCGATATCGGTCTGGTCGGCACAAAGACCGCAGAGGCCAACTGCGAATTTCTTCCGGTCACCTCGGACGAGCTGGTAATCGCCGCACCGAACACGCCGCATTTCCGTGCCTATCAAAGCCAGCCGGACCCGCTGACAGCGCTCCTGCACGAACCGTTCCTGCTGCGCGAGGACAACTCGGGCACCAAGCAGGAAACACTGTATTTCCTCCAGAATCACGATCTGTCGCTTGATGAACTGAATGTCATTGCCGTCATGGATGACGCGGCAGCGCTCAAACGGTGCATTACACTGGGCATGGGCATTTCCATTCTGTCGCGCGCAACTGTGCAGACCGATGCACAGCAGGGACGCCTGCTGCTGTTTCCCCTCGGACGGTCAGCGTTCCTGCGCCGGCTGTACATTGTGTATCCGTCCATACGGCGTATGTCCGAGCAGGCTATTCACTTTCTGGATTTTATGAAAAGGTATTATCGGATTGGATGACAGCCGTGCTGTCCGGTTTGATATAGCCAATCGGGCAGGAGGCTCTCCTGCATAGAAAGCCGACCTCGCACACCACCGTGCGAACCGACCGGTACACGGCGGTTCTATCCGCAAGATCAAAACGGACAAAGCGGATTCCTTAAGGCAACACCGGATTATATGGAGGCGGGAAAGGCATCCATTCTGTGTTCCTGTGAACCGGCTGCAGCAATGGTATTTGGCTTTTTCTTGTTTAGAGAAATTCCTGCGGTGCTTTCGATTACAGATCTAATCATTGTACTGATCGCACCTGCTATGCTCGTACTTTCTAATAAAAAGCCAGAAATTGTGGAGGAAAATGATCATGTCAAAAGATGAGTATTTGATTACCGATGCGCCGCTGAAAGCGCTGACGGTTTTTGCCATGCCGATGATTCTCGGCAGCTTTTTTCAGCAGGTATACAATATGGCTGACTCCATTATCGTCGGTCAGTTTGTCGGCTCCTCCGCTCTTGCGGCGGTCGGCGCCTGCGCTGCCCTGACCAATGTTTTCATTTGTGTGGCACTGGGGGCCGGTGTCGGTGCAGGCGTGCTCGTAAGCCGTTATTTCGGCGCCAGAGAATATGGCAAAATGAAAACCATTGTATCTACCTCCTTGATCAGCTTTTTACTTCTGAGTATCATCCTTGGCGTCTTTGGCTTTTGCTTTTCCCATGCGATGATGAGCGGATTACAGACCCCTGCCGATATTCTGAAGGAGGCAGTACTGTACTTGCGGGTCTATTTCGTAGGTTTTCCGTTTTTGTTCATGTACAATATTCTTTCTACCATGTTCACTTCCATTGGTGAATCAAAAATTCCGTTGGGACTGCTGATCTTTTCATCAATCCTGAATATTGTGCTGGATCTTTGGATGGTAGCCGGTCTGGGACTTGGCGTGTTCGGTGCGGCGCTTGCAACGCTGATTGCACAGGGCATTTCGGCTGTGTTTTCACTTTTGATTTTCTTTTATCGGATGCGGCGGTATAAGAGCAGCTTTGTCTGGTTTGACGGGCAGGAGCTGCGTTCGATGCTTCAGATTGCTGTTCCATCGGTTCTTCAGCAGTCTACCGTATCCATCGGTATGATGATCGTACAGGCGGTGGTAAATCCCTTCGGCACACAGGCACTCGCGGGATACGCGGCGACGATGCGGGTGGAGAACGTCTTTTCTCTGATTTTTGTGTCCATCGGCAATGCGGTTTCGCCGTATGTTTCCCAGAACCTTGGCGCAAACAAAACCGAGCGCATCAAAAAAGGCTACCGCGCAGCATTGGTGCTGGATGTATGTTTTGCTATTCTTGCCTTCCTTGTCATTGAAACGCTGCACACACAGATTTCCTCGCTGTTCCTTGGAAAAGACGGAACCGCCCTGGCTTATCAGGTGTCCGGGGATTATATGAGATGGATTGGTTTCTTCTTTGTCTTTATGGGCATCAAAATGGCAACCGATGGCGTTCTTCGCGGACTCGGAATCATGCGGCCGTTCCTCATTGCCAATATGGTAAACCTTGCGATTCGCTTGTCCGTGGCGTTGATCTGTGCACCGCGTTTTGGTATTGCATTTGTCTGGCTTGCCGTGCCGGCAGGCTGGCTTGCCAACTTCCTGATTTCCTATACGGCTCTCAGGAAATCCTGGCCGACTGAAAAAAGTGGTGTTATCTCGGTAAATTCCAGTTTACCAAAAAGATGAAATCCTTCGGAACGGCATCTGAAATATTAACAGCGAAGTAAAAAAACATCCCGAATCCTGTGTACAGTCCGGGATGGAACTGCACCCCCTCTGTCAGACCGTATATCATACTGTCTGACAGAGGGGGTGCTTTATTATGTTAAGAGGAAAACCGAAACTTACTCTCCAATCTTCACCCTCAACTCTTTACGCTTTGCACAGTCAGTCGATAATCTTAATGCTCTCAATAACCGGCTGATTTTCCGTCTTAACCGTGCCGTTATCGTCCTCGACCGGCGTATTATCGCAGATTTCATCCACAACATCCATGCCCTTGGTCACATAGCCGAAGCAGGCGTACTGGCCGTCGAGATAGGTGCTGTCCTGCTGAACGATGAAGAACTGCGAGGATGCGCTGTCCGGATTGCTTGAGCGTGCCATCGAAACCGCACCGCGCGTGTGCGACAGCTTGTTCTCCACGCCGTTCTCCGAAAACTCGCCCTTGATGGTGTTCTCCGAGCCGCCGGTGCCGTTGCCCAGCGGGTCGCCGCCCTGCATCATAAAGCCGGTAATAATGCGGTGAAAGGTCAGTCCGTCGTAAAAACCGTCGTTTGCCAAGTCCATAAAGTTCTGAACCGAGATAGGCGCTGCATCGCCGTCCAGCTCGATGTCGATCGTGCCGTGGTCCTTGATGGTGATCTGTGCATGGTGCTGACCGATGGGCTGTGCGGTCTCCTCAGCAGTCGTCTGCTGCGAGTTATCGCTCGTGTCGGCGGCATCATCCGTCGAGGTCTGCGCGCCCGACTTGCCGCCGCAGGCGGTCAGAACCAGCATCGCCAACAGGCCAAAAAGCAAAAATGTACGTTTTTTCATGTGAAATTCTCCTTTTTAGGCAATACCGCATCATTGAACAAGAGCGATTTGCGAGTAAATTTCGCATTCTGATTAGGCGCGGGTTTGCAGCAATACTTTGTGTATTGCAAAAATCCGCAACGACATCAGAGCGTAAAATTTCCGCAAAGCGCCGCAGCTTTAATTATGCGGTGTTGCCTTATATCCTGAACGGGTGGAATATGAAAATGTTCCCGCGGTACTCCCCTATTATACGGTACTGAGAACGCGAAAACCAGTGTTTTTTCGGTGTCTGCAAAAAAATGCACCGCAAAACTGCGGTGCATTTTCTATCAAACGATACAGTACGGAGCCGATTCCTGCACAAACCGTGTCGTTCCGCGACAGGTCATAGCTTACTTCATAATGTCCTTGTCGTGGGCCGCCTTGGCAACCAGACCGGACAGCGCCAGCAGCGCGATCAGGTTCGGGAATACCATCAGGCCGTTGAACAGGTCGGACAGGTTCCATACCAGGTCAACATGCAGCGCGGAGCCGATCACGATGCAGATAACAACGATAGCGGCGTAAACCTTAACAGCCTTGCTGCCGAACATTGCCTTTACGTTCTGCTCACCGAAGAAATACCAGCCGATGATGGTAGAGAACGCAAAGAACAGCATGCAGATCGCAACGAAAACCATGCCTGCCGAGCCGAGGGAAGCCTTGAAGGCTGCCTGTGCCAGCTCGGTGCCCTGCAGACCATCCGGTGCGCCCGGATTGAGCATACCCGAGGTCAGAATGACCATAGCGGTCAGCGTCAGTACAACAAAGGTGTCGATGAATACGGAAACGATAGCAATTTCGCCCTGATCCTGCGGACGCTTTACCTTAGCCAGTGCGTGTGCGTGCGGGGTGGAACCCATGCCGGCCTCGTTCGAGAACAGGCCGCGTGCAACGCCGTAGCGCATTGCCTGACGAACCGTGATGCCTGCAGCGCCGCCGAGGATAGCCTGCGGGTCAAATGCTGCAACAAAGATGGACTTGAACGCCGGAATGATTGCCGCGTGGTTGATGCACAGAATGACAACACAGCCCAGCATGTAGAACATTGCCATGATCGGAACGACCTTTTCGGTAACAGCCGCAATACGGCCAACGCCGCCAAGGAAGATAAACGCTGCAATAATCGCACAGATGATGCCGACAACGATCATCGGTGCGCCGAACGCGGTGTTGAACGCTACGCTGATCGAGTTTGCCTGTACCATGTTGCCGGTGAAGCCCAGCGCAAAAATAATTGCAATCGAGAAGAAGCCGGCGAGGAACTTGCCGAATTTACCGGTAAAGCGTGCGCGGATGTAGTAGATCGGACCGCCGGTAACGTGGCCCTTGTCGTCCGTGGTCTTGTACTTCTGCGCGAGAACCGCCTCGCCGTAGATGGTGGACATGCCGAAGAATGCACTCAGCCACATCCAGAAAATCGCACCCGGTCCGCCGGAATACAGTGCGGTAGCCGCGCCTGCGATGTTGCCGGTGCCGACCTGCGCCGCGATTGCGGTGGTCAGCGCCTGGAACGGACTCATGCCGTCCTTGCCCGCCTTCTCACCGTTGAGCGAGAAATGGCCGAACAGATGCTTCCAGCCTGCGCCGAACTTACGCACCTGAATGAAGCGCGTGCGGATGGTAAACACGATGCCGGTTCCGACCAGAAGGTACAGCAGCAGGCCGTTCCACACGACGTTGCTGATTCGGCTTACCCAGTCTGCCAATACTTCCATTGTCATTTTACATACCCCTTCTTTGTTTTGCGGCAAACAAAAAAGCCGAACCCAATCAGCATCGGGTTACGGCTCCAAAGAAACGGAAAGACAGCAAACAGACGGTACATCCTGCACCGTGAGAAAACATTTGCTGTGGTTCCGCGGAACTTATTTTTATATCCTAACGTCTATAAAAACAGGTTCATCTCTGTCCTTTTGCCTGAGAGATTGGCACGCAAACCCCTTTTGCGCGCGTTGCACCTTCGGCAGTCCCCTTGAGGAACGTTCTCCAGAGCCACATCCATTTACAGTCCTCATCCGGAAATCCGGACGCCTGAGAGTTTTGCTCCTTCGGCAAGTCTTTGACTTTTTCCTGCAAACTTCGTTTGTCGCGTATGTAGTTTATGGATTCAGTGTAACACCGTGACAACATTCTGTCAATGTCAATCAAGATATTCGTGAAAGTTTGTGAAAAACAGCAAATTTCTTGACAACCTATGCTATAATAGATAGGCTATACTGGTAGTATTATTGGTAAATCCAAGTAATCAACAGCATCCCTCGAAAGGAGGAACTTTACATGAATGATGCTTTGCAGCAGCTTCTCGACAGGCTGACGGCTCTGCTGGCGGAAAAACCGCTCATTGGGGCGTGGTACACGACCGTTGTGCGCTTTGTATTCCCGCTGCTGGCGCTGATGATCCTTGTCGGTGCGATCCGCTCGCTGTGGAAGGTCAAGCACCCGGATGAGGTCTGGGGCTATCTGGTGCTGCGCAACGGCGCCCGCCTGCCCATCACCCACTGGGAGAACATCATCGGACGCGCCCCCAGCTGCGATGTGCAGCTGGAATATCCATCGGTATCGCGTCAGCACGCCGCGCTCATCCGCGAGGATGACGGCAGCTGGACGATATACGACCTCGGTTCCAAGGGCGGCATCAAGGTAAACGACCTGCCGGTGGACGAGTATGCGCTCGTCGAGGACGGCGACACGGTCACCTTTGCGGGCATTCCCGCTATCATGGAGCCCATTACCGCTGAGGAGAAGCGCACACAGATGGTCGAACGCCGCATTGAGGGCAAGCCTGCCGGCATGTGGGGTTCGCTCGTACTGCTGACGCTGTTCCAGATCCTCACCGGTCTGCAGCTCATTATCGCACAGGGCGACAAGGCGACCACCACCATTCCGCTCACCTTTTTTGTCTTTACGGTAATCTGCTGGGCGTATTTCATCGTCATGCGCCTGTTCCGCCGCATCGGCTTTGAAATGGAGACGATAGCGTTCTTCCTATGTACGCTGTCACTCGCCGTCACCGGCTCGACCGTGCCGGACGAGCTGCCCAAGCAGCTGATTGCGATTTTGATGGGTCTTGCCATCTTTGTCGTGCTCGGCTTCTTCCTGCGCGACCTGACCCGGGCGCAGAAGGTGCGCTGGTTCATGAGCGCAACGGCGGTCGGACTGTTGGCGATTACACTGCTGATCGGCTCGTCGCAGGGCGGCGCGAAGGCATGGCTGCGTCTCGGTCCTCTGTCTCTGCAGACCTCGGAAATTGCGAAAATCTGCTATATTTTTGCCGGCGCAGCAACGCTCGACCGCCTGTTCAACAAGCGCAACCTGTGGATGTTCATCGGCCTGACCGCCATCTGCGGCGGCTGTCTCGCGCTGCAGAACGACTTCGGCACCGCACTTGTGTTCTTCGTGACGTTCCTTGTCATCGCGTACCTGCGTTCGGGCGATTTCGCCACCATCGGCCTTGTGTGCGCCGGATGCTTCGGCGCGGGCATGGTCATGCTGACCATCAAGCCGCACGTTGCCGCACGATTTGCCTCCTGGGGACATATCTGGGAGGACGTGTACGACAAGGGCTTCCAGCAGACGCATACGCTGACCGCAGCCGCCTCCGGCGGCATGATCGGCGTAGGCGCAGGCAAGGGCTGGCTCTCGAATCTCCCTGCCGCGGATACCGATATCGTGTTCGGTATGCTGTGTGAGGAATGGGGTCTCGTCATCGCCGTACTGACCATTCTTTGCATCATTACGCTGGCGGTGTTCGCTGTCCGCGCCTGCCGCGCCGGACGCTCCAGCTTTTACACCATCGCCGCATGCGCGGCCACCAGCCTGCTGGTATTCCAGACCTGCCTGAATGTGTTCGGTGCAGTCGATATTCTGCCGTTTACCGGCGTTACGCTGCCGTTCGTATCCAACGGCGGTTCGTCCATGCTGTCGGCATGGGGTATGCTCGCCTTTTTGAAGGCGACCGACACCCGACAGAATGCGTCGTTCGCAGTTCGTCTGCCCAGCCGCCGCGAGCTTAGAGGGGAGGAGTAACCATGCGGAAAATCGAAAAACGCAGTATTTTCTGTCTGATCCTTGCCGCGCTGCTCGGTCTGGGTCTGGCGTTCTTCTGCTTCCAGTTTGTCGTAGACGGCGGCGACTGGGCCTCCTACCCGTACAACCGTCATCTCTATAACAACTCCGGCCAGCTGAAAGGCGGCACCATCCTAGACCGGGACGGCGATATGCTGTCCACACTCGACGAGGACGGCAACCGCATCTACAACGATGACGCAGCCGTCCGGCGCGCCACACTGCACGCCGTCGGCGACAAAAACGGCAACATCGGCGCGGGTGCGCTCACCTCGTTCGCGGATAAGCTGTCCGGCTACAATCTGCTCACCGGCGTATATTCTCCGCTCGGCACCGGCAACAGCCTGTATCTGACGATTGATGCCTATTTGAACAATATCGCTTATCAGGCTTTGAACGGAATGAACGGAACGGTTGGCGTTTATAACTATAAAACCGGTGAAATTTTGTGCATGGTGTCCACACCGACATTCGATCCGGCCAATCCGCCGGACATTGCGGCGGATGATCCCGCATGGGACGGCGTTTACGTCAACCGACTGCTGTCCGCAAACTCGATTCCGGGCTCCATCTTCAAGGTTGTGACCATCAACGCCGCTATCGAGAACATCCCCGACCTGTTCCAGCGCAAGTGGACGTGCACCGGCTCGGTCAACATCGGTGGCGAGGAAGTCACCTGCCCGCACGCTCACGGCGAACAGGATATCGAGGAAGCGCTCGCCAACTCGTGCAACGGTGTGTTCGGTCAGCTGGCCGTCGAACTCGGCGGCGAAACCATGCAGAAATACGCGGATGCGGCAGGACTGACCAAGTCCATCAAGGTGGACGGCATCCAGTCCTCGGTCGGCAAGTTTGATTTCTCGGGCAATGACAATCAGCTGGCATGGTCGGGTGTCGGTCAGGGTCAGGATACCCTGTGCCCAATCAACATGCTCCAGTATATGGGCGCGATCGCCAACGGCGGCAAGGCTGCCGTGCCGCGTCTGATTGAAAAATCCACCACAGATTACGGCCTGCCGACCGGCATTTACTATCCGCACAAGTCGGCACAGCTGATTGACGAAAAGACCGCGGGTACCATCGCGGATATGATGCACAACAACGTCATAGAGACCTACGGTCAGGATCGTTTCCCGGGCATGGATATCTGTGCCAAGTCGGGCACCGCCGAGGTCGGCGCGGATAAGTCACCGAACGCATGGTTCACCGGCTTCCTGCGCGACGAGGCTACGCCGTATGCTTTCATCGTTCTCGTCGAGAACGGCGGCGGCGGCTCGTCTGTTGCCGGTACGGTGGCTTCGCAGGTGCTGCAGGCTGCGGTAGAAAAAGCCTACTAAGGAGAGAGAAATCATGGCGCAAAGCACTGAAATACTCCCTAACGGACTGCAATTATTACAGGACGACCGTTTTTTTAAGCTCGGACAGGACAGCGTGCTGCTCAGCGCGTTCGCCAAGCCGAGACGCAATGCCAAACTGCTCGACCTCGGCTGCGGCACAGGCGCTCTGGCGCTGCTCGTATGGCGGCCCGACCTCAAGATCACCGGACTGGAACTGCAGGACGGCCCGCTCGACCTGTTCCGGCAGTCCATCGCGGCAAACGAGCTGGAAAACGTAACCGCTCTGCAGGGCGATCTGCGGCAGATGCGTACGCTGCTGCCGCACGGCAGTATGGATTACGTCATCTGCAACCCGCCGTATTTCGACCGCAACGCGGGCGCGAATGCGCCGACCGCCGAAAAGCGCACCGCTCGCCAGGACGCCACCTGTTCGGTCGAGGAACTGGCGGTTGCGGCCTCGTTCGTGCTGCATACCGGCGGTAAAGCCGCGTTCGTATTCCGGCCGGAGCGGCTGTGGGTGCTGCTCGAAGCGCTCTCGCGCGTGCGGCTCGTGCCGAAAAGAATGCGGTTCGTACACCAGAGCGTGCAGGCCGCGCCGAGCGTTGTCATGGTCGAGTGCCGAAAAGGCGGCAGCGCGGAAGGACTTGTTGTTGAGCCGCCACTGATCGTTGAGAGTGATGAATATTTCCGTATTTACGGAATTGAGAATTAGCGCTATCCTTGCGTGAGTCCCGTCCGCGCTGCGCTGATACGCGCAATGCGCGATGATTTAGCCGCACCTTCATTTTCCATTCTCAATTATCCATTCTCTATTCTCCATTTAAGAAATTCCGGAGGGATTAAATTGTCTACATTATACTTAGTCGCAACGCCGATCGGCAACCTGAGTGATTTATCGCCGCGGGCACGCGAGGTGCTCAGCACGGTGGATTTCATCGCGGCAGAGGACACCCGCGTGACGCAAAAGCTGCTTAACGCCTGCGAATTGCCCAAAAAGCCGATGATCTCGTACTACGAACACAATCGCCGCGCACGCGGTGAAGCAGTTTTGGAGAAGCTGCTCGCCGGTGAGACCTGTGCGCTCGTAACCGATGCGGGCACACCTGCGGTTTCCGATCCGGGTGAGGATCTGGTCGCGCTGTGCGCCGAGCACGATGTACCCGTTATCCCGATTCCGGGCTGCTGCGCGGCGGTCTGCGCGCTGGCGGCATCCGGTCTGCCGACCGGACGCTGGTGCTTTGAAGGCTTCCTGTCGGTCAACAAAAAGGCCCGCAGAGAGCATTTGGACGCACTGCAGGGCGAAAAACGCACGATGATCTTCTACGAAGCACCGCACAAGCTGTGTGCAACGCTGCGTGACCTGCGCGACGCCTTCGGCGGCGACCGCCGACTGTCGCTCTCGCGCGAGCTGACCAAGCTGCATGAGCAGACGCTCCGCATGACGCTCGATGCGGCGGTTGCATACTTTGACGCCAATGCGCCGCGCGGCGAGTTCGTGCTCATCCTCGAGGGTGCGCCGGACGAACCGGAGACCGAGCAGGACGAGGCCGAGCGTCTTGCCTCTGCCGCTGAGGCAGTCCGCCGCCGCGTGGAACAGGGCCAGACCCAGAAGGACGCGGTCAAGGCAGTTTCCGCCGAAACCGGCGTAAAGAAAAACGCGCTGTACCGCTATGTGCTCGATCACGAAGAATAACGAAAAAACCGTTGCTTTTGCAACGGTTTTTTCGTTTTCTGCACCTATTTGAGATGTTTCGGACAGTCGCTACGGCAGCAATGTCCGCGTCCGGGACACTGCGCATGACGCTCGCACAGCGCAACATCGCCGCCCTCGATCACCAGTCGTTTGCCGTTTACAAGGCAATCTGCCAGCTTGCGGCGGGCATTGTTGTAGATCAGCTGCACCGTTGTGCGGGCCACCCCCATCTGCGCGGCAGCCTGCTCCTGCTGCAGATTCTCCAGATCCAGCAGACGGATGGCTTCATATTCATCGAGCGTCATTTGTACGCACTCTGTCGTACTTTCCTGCGGAGAAAACTCGCTGAACGGCGGCATACTGCAGATTCTGCGGCACTTTCTCGGTCTCGGCATGGATTATTCGTGACAGTGACCGCCGCAGCCGTGGCTGCCGCAGGAATGGCCTTCGCCGTGATTATGGTGCGTGCAGTGTACATTGGGATCAAACGCCAGCGTACCGTTCAGGAAAGCCTGCACCGCCTCATCTGCGTTGCCCTGCACGCCGCCGATCAGACGGATATTGGCCTCCGCAAGCGCTGCCTGTGCGCCGCCGCCAATGCCGCCGCAGATCAGCGTATCCACACCAAGCTGTGCCAGCAGGCCGGCCAGCGCACCGTGACCGCTGCCGTTCGTATCCACCACCTGTGTATGCAGCAGCTTGCCGCCGGATACCTCGTACAGCTTAAACTGCTCCGTGTGGCCAAAATGCTGGAAAACCTCTCCGTTTTCATAGGTAACTGCAATCTTCATAACCATTTCCTCCGAATCCATTTCTGACATATGTCAATAACGCTACTTATAGTCTATCACGTTTTCGGCATATGTCAATAATAAGTTTGGCATACCACTATCTCATTATATAGGAAGCAGATGCCAATATCCGGATAAAGCAAAAACCCTTCCGAAAATCGGAAGGGTTTTGGAGCTTGTGGCCGGACTCGAACCGGCGACCTGCGCATTACGAATGCGCTGCTCTACCAACTGAGCCACACAAGCACTTATGCGTCCTGCGACGAATCTCTGCCTCGTTCACAGTGTTTTCAGTATATCATGCTTTTGAAAGTTCGTCAATATTTTTTTGAAATTTTTCTTGACATTCTCCGTGTATCCGTTATAATGGTATAGTATCCTTGCTCACATCAAAGGATGTGGGCCAAAAGTCCAAAAGGAGGTGCTAAGAATATGGCAAAGATTTCTGGCAAGTACGAGACTATCTTCATCGTTAACCCCAAGCTGGAAGAGGCAGCGGCTACCGCTGTTGTGGACAAGTTCAAGTCTCTCGTTGAGGCGAACGGCACGAACGTAGAGGTCGAGGACTGGGGCAAGCGCCGTCTGGCGTACCCGATCGAGGATCAGACGGAGGGCGTTTACACGCTGGTTCGTTTTGAGTCCAAGCCCGATTTCCCGGCTGAGCTGGACCGTATCTACAAGATCACGGACGGCATCATGCGTTCCATCATCGTCTGCCTGGACGACTAAGGCGGTGAACACCAATGCTCAATAAGGCGATTCTGATGGGTCGTTTGACCCGCGATCCCGAATTGCGCCATACCCAGTCCAACATGGCTGTGTGCTCGTTCTCGCTTGCGATCGACCGTGGTCGCAAGGATCAGAACGGCGAACGCCAGACCGACTTCATCGACTGTGTCGCATGGGGCCGTCAGGCAGAGTTCGTTGCACAGTGGTTCACGAAGGGTTCTATGGCAATCGTAGTCGGCCGTATCCAGTCCCGCCGCTGGCAGGACCAGAACGGCAACAACCGCACTGCAATCGAAGTAAATTGCGACGAGGTTTCCTTCGGTGAAACGAAGAAATCCCGCGATGCCTACAATGCAGGCAATCAGGGCGGTTTTGGCGGCTATGACAACGGATCGCAGATGCGGCCCGAGCCTGCCGCGTCCCAGGTTGCTCCGGCTTTCGATCTTCCCGCAGGAGATTCGGATTTTCAGGAGCTTGCTGATGACGACGGCGATGTCCCATTCTAAACTGAAGGAGGTTACGTGATCATGGAAGAAACCAAGAAGGAATTTACTCCCCGTCCGGAGCGTGCAGAGCGCCCGCAGCGCGGCCGTCGCCGTCGCAAGGTATGCGCATTCTGCGTAGATAAGGTTGCACACGTTGACTATAAAGATGCCGGCAAGCTGAAGAAGTACATGTCCGAGCGCGGCAAGATCCTGCCCCGCCGCATGACCGGTACCTGCGCTGCTCATCAGCGTCAGCTGACCGAGGCTATCAAGCGTGCACGTCACATTGCTCTTCTGCCCTACACCGCAGAGTAAGCAATTCGTTTTTTATAATCAAGGATACGCAAAGCGTCGTTTTCGCAAGAAAGCGGCGCTTTTTTGCACTCTTGTTTCTCGTTTGCGGCAAACAAAAAGGACGCGTTATGCGTCCTTTTTTCGTTATTCCTGTGTTCAGTTCATCAGATCGAGCAGCTTATAGCAGCGTGTTTTGGTGTAGCTCTGCTTAAAGCTGTAGGATGCAAGCTGCTTTGCGGTGTCATCCTCGGTCTCCTTTGCGGCATTTTCCGCACCGGAATCCCGCTCCTGCACCCACTGCTTGTAGCTTGCCTCCTCGGAAGCGTACTGATCGGCGTTGAGCACAGTCGCAAGGTAGTCGTACATCTCACTCAGCAGGTTATCCCATTGCTCGAACGAGCTTGCGGTCATGGCCAGCTCATCCTCCTGATTCTCTGCCGACGAAATTTTCAGATCGTCACTTTCCAGCTCATCCATCTTTTTGCTGAACGCATCGCGCTGCTCGGCCTTTTTCTGGCTGCTCTCTTCCTGCTGCTTTTCCTGCTGCTGTGCATCGGAAAGCTGCTTCTGCAGCTCCTTGACCTGCTTTTTCTGGTCATCGGTCAGCGAATCATCATTTGCCAGAGAATCCAGCTTGCCGCTGGCGGCATCGTACTTTTTATCGTCCAGATAGCTCTGTGCCTCGTCCAGATCGGAGTTGAACTGATCGTCCGACTGGGCAGACTGCGCCTTATCGAGCAAATCCTCGATGGCCTTGTACATCGCGGAATCCGGGTCGGTGACACGGTTCTGCAGCTGCTTGAGCGCCGCAATGGCCTCGGTGTACTGGCCGTTGCCCACATAATCCTCGGCAGACTGATAGTCCTTGATCAGCTGAATGGTCGCATCCAGAGCCGCCGGATCCTTGGCTTCCGCCTGCGCCTTCTGGTAATACTCGAGCGCCTTGTCGAAGTCACCGCGATCCATATACTTTTCGGCCATGACGAGGTTTTCGTCGGTCTTGTGTGAATTTGTAAAATACCACACACCGCCGCCAATCAAAGCCGCCACGATGATGACCACCAGCGCAATAATCAGGCCGCGTTTTCCCTTGGACGGCTTTTTGTAAACGCGGTCCTTCGGATCGGCCTCACCGTTGTAGTAGGTCGTGCGGCGCTCGGGCGTGCCCGCAGCACGGCGGGTCGGCGGCGTGTCGATCGGATGCATGGCAGCCTGCGTGGGAATGCTCGGATTCGGAATATTGGGATTGGTGTCTGCCAGCGGATTGGCAGCCGTGTCGTCCACCGGAAGCTGCTGCTTTTCGGCCCGCATAGCCGCGTCAAACGCGCTGGTGTCAATCGGACCGGTCTCAACAGGGTCCTTCATATCATCCGGCAGGGTGGTAAATACAGCTGTTTCGTCATTGACACCGGTCTGCTCGACAGCTGCGCCGCAGAAGGGGCAGAATTTTCCGGCGATCGGCAGCTCCTTGCCGCAGTTTTTGCAAAGCATGGGTGATTTCCTCCTTTGAAAAAGGGTCGTTTTTATGCTTATTTTATAGTATAACATGCTGTATTCAGATTGTAAAGCGTGGATGGCCGTTCCCAGTATTGGGATTGCCGCTTGCGAAGCGAGGGAAGCTTGCCTGCCCTCTTGCCCTCTCGGCGTGGGTACGCCGTCCCCAGCGGACAGCGAAATGTTTCGGAACTGAAACCTTACTCATCTTGACAAGCTCTGGTCCGGAACGTAAAATATAGGTAATAAAGTAAGGCAGAATGTCCGCATTCTGCAACTGTCAAAAAGGGGATAGTATTTTGAAGTTGACAAAACGCATTTTCAGCGGTCTGCTGGCCGCCATGATGCTGTTCACCACTGCTTTTGCCGTAAATGATTCGGCGACAACCACGGCTGCAAACGCGCTGATGTTTGCACTCAAGCCGATCACCGGCAGCGCGTACGACAGCACTGCTCTCCAGACCGATCTGGCAGCAGCGCAGAAGACCATCTCACAGCGCATGCAGCTTGAGGGTCTGACCGGCGCGTCTGCCGCCGTTTCCGGCGATGTGATCACCGTTTCCATTCCGAAAACAGCTACCGGCAGCACTGCCGCTTACTGGGCCGCTCGTCTGGGCGACCGCCGTCTATGCAGTGTGACCGACTTTCTGAACGAGGAGTGGCAGTTCGACCGTGCAGATTTTGCCTCTGCCAAGGCAACCACCGAGAACGGCGCAGAAGCCGTTGAGATCGCCCTGACCGACTCCGGCAAGACCAAGCTGACCGAGGCCCACAACAAGGTAAAGGCATACCTCGCGGACAGCAAGAACGACGCTGACAAGGCGCAGTGGCTCACCTTCCACTGGGGCACCACCACCTTCCGCATGCTAGTGGACGACAGCTTCTCCGACAACAAGCTGGTAATTGGCGGTGATTCCGATCCGCTGCGTGCCGGTGCGTCCAAGTACATGCCGCAGTATCTGATGCTCGATCCGCTCCCGTTTGCAATGGAGCAGACCGCCGTTCCGACGACCACCGTTCCGACGACTCCGACCACTCCCACCGAACCCACGACTCCGACTGACCCGACCACACCTTCCGATCCGGCGACCACGGATTTCCCGGATATCGACGGTCACTGGGCTGCCGCTTCGCTGCGCAAGGGTGTTGAACTGGGTCTTCTGAAGGGCATCAACGGCAAAATTATGCCGAACAACTCGGTCAAGCGTTCCGAGGCTATCGTTATTCTCAACCGCGCGCTTGGCGCAACGCAGGCCGACAGTGTATCCGGTCTGGCTGCCAGCCAGCAGTCCGCATGGTACAGCGGGGATCTGGGCAAGGCCATCCACCTCGGTCTGATCACCGCAAACGACAACCGCAGCTTTGACACTGCAGCTACCCGTGCCGAGGCTTTCGTGCTGATGGCTCGTGCGTTTGCGTACGACCGCGCAGAGACCGCTGCCGATGAACTGAGCAGCTTCACCGATACCTCCTCCATGACCACCGAGCAGAAGCAGGCAGCTGCCGCTCTGATCAGCCAGGGCGTTGTAAACGGTACCTCTGCTGCCAAGCTGTCTCCGTCGAACAAGCTGACCCGTGCACAGTTCGTCACCATGATCGTGCGCATTGCAGCTGCCACCAACGCAGACAGCGCACCGACTGAGCTGGCCGGCGGCACCGTACTCACCAATCCGAGCATCGCTCTGACCGGCGCTGTCGCAGACGGCGACTGGATCTTTGCCGCTCCCACGAATGAAATTTCGCTCGATTCCGTCAGCAGCTCGCACCGCATCGTCCTCAAGGGCGAGGAGCGCGCTGTACTGAATGCCACCAAGCAGACCAGCATTTCCACGCTTGCTGTTGACCCGGCAGGCACGGCGGATGTTAAGATGGACAACACTTCGTCCGTAAACACGCTCGTTATCGCAGGCAAAGGCGGCTCCGTTGGCTACAGCGGCGCAGTCTCCAACATCGAGATCACCGCTTCCGGCCGCACGATCGTGCTCGAAGGCATGACCTCGGATGCCATCACCATTACCGGCAGCAACAACACCATCCTGCTCAAGGGCGACGCGGATACCGTTTCCGTACTGCGCGGCTCCGGCAACCGCATCACGCTGTCCGGCACGGTCGGCACGATGGTTCTGGCCGGCAAGAACACCACGGTTGACGGCACCGGCAAGATCGGCACCGTAGACACCCGCATGGTCGGCTGCACCGTAACCGCTAATACGGATCACACCATTGACAATATCGATCCCGGTCTGGATGGCGTTCAAATCACGATGACTGTTCCGGATAAGGTTAAGGCCGGCGGCTCGCTGACTGCCAAGGTCAGCTTCTCCGGCGTAAAGGAAGGCGTTACCTGCACTGCAATCTGGTATCAGGACGGCTCCGCGATCAAGGGCTGCACGAACAACAGCTTCGAGCTGACCAATGACAAGACCTCCAGCCACACCAGCACCTTCACCTTCACCAAGAATATGAAGACCAGCACGGCGATTGGCTTTAAGCTGCTCTACGACAACCCGTCCACCGGCGAAACTGAGCAGGTTTACGCCCAGAAGACCGTTCCGATCGAGAATTACTCTGCCGAGTGGTATGCACAGCGCGACGCTGCCGCTATCCTCAAGCAGGTATCCTCGGTTTACCGCGGCAACTACACCACGTCCTACGCCGCTAACAACGACTACTCCAAGACCACCAAGGAGGTCTGGATCAACGCCAAGGGCTACTCCAGCAACACCAATTATCTGGTCTGGATCAACCGCGCATACCAGCATGTAAACGTATTCACCGGCTCCAAGGGCAACTGGAAGCTGACCAAGAGCTTTATCGTCGGCACCGGCGCTGCCTCCACCCCGACTCCGGTCGGCGTAACCACTGTCAGCTACAAGCTGAAGGCAGGCTGGACCACCGGTACTTACACGGTTCGTCCGGTTGTAGGCTTCTACCCGGGCACCGGCTACGCGTTCCACTCCCGCCTGTGCTATCCCGGCACCGATACCGAATACGACTTCAGCAGCGGCTATCCGGTTTCGCACGGCTGTGTACGCATGAAGCACAACGACATCAACTGGATTTACGACAACGTACCGATTGGCTCGACTGTCGTAATCTACTAAACCGCAGCTGCAAACACCGATATTCTCCGTTTTTCCGGAGAGTATCGGTGTTTTTTTGCCGCAAAACAGTGTGTACATCATCAACATCCTGTCTTGCATCGCAACGATAAATTCTCACCATGATAATGTAATTCGTCATTTTATACGCATTTTTCGCAAATGTAATTGGTTATCGTTGTGACATTTTAATGTTGACGCCGACAACATCAGGGACTATAATAAACCCATCACAACAAACAACGAGGTGAGAAAATGGCCGATCAGTATCATCACGGAAATCTCAAAAGCAAGCTGTTGGAGGAAGCGGTCACGCTGATCTCGCAGGACGGCCTTGAAAATCTTTCTCTCCGGCGGCTGGCAACGCAGTGCGGCGTGAGTCACAACGCCATCTACCGCCACTTTGACAGCAAGGAGCGCCTGATCGACGCCTGCCGTGCCTACGTCATGCAGGAGCTGACGCGCACACTCGAGCTGACGCTCAGCGGTCTGGACGAAAGCCTGCCGCAGACCATGGAGCAGCTCGGCACCGCCTATCTGGATTTTTACATGCGCAACCCGACGTATTTCAGCGCGTATTTCCGCAATGCGTCCCAGAAGCTGACGTTCTCGCTTGAGCCGATCGAGGGCAACTACCCGCCGTTTTCCGTTTTCCGCCGTGTGGCTGTCGCTATCGCGGAAAAGCAAGGCATTCCGCAGGATGAGACACGATGGCGGCTTCTGCGCTACTGGACGATGCTCAACGGCATGTTCGCCATGTGGATTTCCTCCAACGTGGAACTGCCCGAAAACTGGAAAACCTGTCTGAAAAACGAATTTTAAGGAGCGTTTACGATATGAAACAGATCATTCTTACGGGCGACCGCCCGACCGGCAACCTGCATGTCGGCCACTACGTCGGCTCACTGGCCGAGCGCGTGAAGCTGCAGAATTCCGGAAAATATGACGAAATTTACATCATGATTGCGGATGCACAGGCGCTGACCGACAACGCCGAGCACCCGGAGCGCGTGCGCCAGAACATTATGAAGGTCGCGCTGGACTATCTTGCGGTCGGCATTGATCCGGAAAAGACGAATATCTTCATCCAGTCCATGGTGCCGCAGCTGACCGAGCTGACGTTCTACTACATGAATCTTGTCACCGTGTCCCGTGTACAGCGCAACCCTACCGTTAAGGCAGAGATTCAGATGCGCAACTTTGAAGCCAGCATTCCGGTCGGTTTTTTCTGCTATCCGATCAGTCAGGCGGCGGACATCACCGCATTCAACGCTACGGCTGTTCCGGTCGGCGAGGACCAGGAGCCGATGCTCGAGCAGTGCCGCGAAATCGTGCACAAGTTCAACACGATTTACGGTGAAACGCTGACGATGCCGCAGATTGTTCTTCCGTCCAACAACGCCTGCATGCGTCTGCCCGGCACGGACGGCAAGGCGAAGATGAGCAAGTCGCTCGGCAACTGCATCTACCTTGCGGATCCGGAGGAGGTCGTTCGTGAGAAGATCATGTCCATGTACACCGATCCGGACCATATCCGCGTGCAGGATCCCGGCAAGTTGGAGGGCAATACCGTGTTCACCTATCTGGATGCTTTCTGCCAGCCGGAGCACTTCGCAGAATTCCTGCCGGACTACCAGAATCTTGACGAGCTGAAAGCGCACTACCAGCGCGGCGGACTCGGCGATGTGAAGGTGAAGAAGTTCCTGAACAACGTCATGCAGTCTCTGCTGTCGCCCATGCGTGAGCGCCGTGCGCAGTGGGAGGGTCGCCTGCCTGAAGTCTACGAGATTCTCAAGAAGGGCAGCGAAATCGCCGCTGAGACTGCTCAGGGTACGCTCGATCGAGTCCGTCACGCGATGAAAATCGACTATTTCACCGATAACGGTCTGCTCAAGTAAAAATAGCAAAATAAAGGACGAACCACTTGGTTCGTCCTCTATTTTTACACTTTCGGGATTTGCTGGGTCACGCAGTGGATATTGCCGCCGCCAATCAGAATATCACGGGCAGCAATCGCAACCACCTTACGGGTCGGGAAAAGCTCCTGCAGGATGGCCTGCGCCTTTTCATCCATCGGGTCACCGAAGGCAGGCATGACAACAGCCTCGTTCGCAATGTAGAAGTTGACGTAGCTTGCCGCCAGACGCTCTCCCGGGGTGCGGGTCGGCTCGCCGTCGCACAGGTCAAGGCCGTCGCACTCCTCTGCGGTGATGGTCACCGGCTTGGGCAGCGGCAGCTTGTGCACCTTGATCCTGCGTCCCTTGGCATCGGTCGCGGCTTCCAATGCATCCAGACTCGCCTTGGAAAGCGCATACTGCGGGTCGGTCTCGTCGTCCGTCCACGCGAGCACAACCTCGCCCGGAGCCGTGAAAGCGCATACGTTGTCAACGTGTTCGTTGGTCTCGTCGTTGTAAATACCGCGCGGCAGCCAGATCACCTTGGAAACGCCCAGATAATCGCACAAAACCTGCTCAATTTGAGTCTTTGTGAGATCGGGATTGCGTCCCGCGCTCAGCAGGCAGGCTTCGGTGACGAGCGCGGTGCCCTCGCCGTCCGAGTGAATGGAGCCGCCCTCGCAAATGAAATCGCGTTTGTCATATACGTCATTGTTCAGCAGGTCGCAGAACTTGCGCGCCACACGGTTGTCCTTCTCCCACGAGGGATACAGGCCGTCCACATCGCCGCCCCACGCGTTAAACCCCCAGTCGATGCCGCGGCGCTCTCCCCTGTCGTTGATAACAAAGGTCGGGCCAACATCACGCGCCCACGCATCGTCAGTCTCCATCACGACCAGACGAACGCGGTCGGGCAGCTGTGCACGCGCGTTGTCATACTGCCCTTCCGAGCAGAGCACGGTCATGCTTTCGCTTTCGGAAATCGTCTCGATTACACGCAGAAAGGCTTTCCGGGCCGCATAGGCGCCGTACTGCCAGCTGTCGGCGCGTTCCGGCCAGATCATCAGGCAGCCCTCATGCGGTGCAAACTCCGCAGGCATATAAAACCCGTCCTGCGCGGGTGTAGTGTGCAAAATTTTCATGGTATCTCTCCCGTTCGGTGGTACATCAAGAGTACAACATTTTGATGGAATTTGCAATGGTCGTAGGCGGTTTGAAATGAAAAATTGAGAATGGAGAATGGAAAATGAACGTAATATTGAACGGTATGCGGGCGGTCGCCGACCGTCCCTGCGATTCCACGATTGCCGCCGTTTCTTAATGATAACGCCATTCTCACCTGATAAATACACCGATTTTCCCCTCACCTGCATTCTCCATTCTCCATTTTCCATTCTCAATTATTCAACTTTCCCTTTATCAACCCCGCAGAATATGGTACACTAAAAATGTATCAACCCATTTCCAAAGGAGAGGTGCATACCATGAATTACACTTACACCTATACATACACACCGCTTTTCACAATGATTCTGCCGATTCTGGCACTTTTACTGATTCTTGCGGGCGGCATCGCGCTGTACACGCTGTTTGTCCGCAAACCGAATCACTATCACGGTGCAGCGGCAAAGCTGCATGATTTTCTCAATTTCCGGCACGCGTACACCGAGGGTCTGCTGAAAATCCTGTACTGCATGACGGTCGCTGCGCTGGCTGTTTACAGCGTTATTCTGCTGTTTTTCCACTTTTTCTGGGCGATTCTGCTGTTTATCATCGGAAATATTGCTGCACGGCTCGGCTATGAATTTATTATGATGCTGTTCAGCATGCACCGCACCCTGCGCAGCATTGACCGCAAAATGCCCGAGCCGCAGCCGTTCGAGCAGCCGGCTCCCGAGCCGCAGAATACACCGGAAAATCCGCTCCCGCCCGATCAGCCGTAACACAGACCGCTGTTTCCGCTTGAAATTTGTTCAACGCAGATTGCAAAAACACGCAAGTCATGATAAAATAGATATACTATTACAGAATTTCGCGGCAGGACCAACCCATGTGCTGCCCTACAGAAAAGAGTATCTTAGAAAAGGAGGTCCGTGCATTGAAAATTCAGGAAAGCGCGGAAAACTACCTGGAAGCCATCCTGGTTCTGACGCAGAAAAATGGACAGGTGCGCTCGATCGACGTTGCGCACTACACCGGCTTTTCCAAGCCGAGCATCAGCCGTGCCGTTGGCCTGCTGCGCGATAACGGTTACGTTTCCATCGACCAGAACGGTCTGCTGGGGCTGACCGAATCCGGCATGCAGATCGCCACCAGCATTTACGAGCGCCACACCGTGCTCACCGCGTTCCTCACCGCTCTCGGCGTGGACGCTGAGACCGCCGCTGAGGATGCGTGCCGCATCGAGCATGTGCTGAGCGAGGAAACCTTCGACAAGCTCAAGCAGCATGCGAAGGCGTATATCGACGCACAGGGTAAATAAGACCTGTTGAAAATCCTGCCTGAAAAGGCAGGATTTTTTATATCAAATTTTATCGAACAAATTTTCGATAAAATCATTGCATTCAAATCGGCACCCTGTTATAATGGGTGTATCGAATCCGAATACACCGCCGCTCTGCGGCTTTCATATTTGTAACTTTTTCAGGAGGAAATGCTATCATGGCTACCAAAAAGCAGTTGGAACCAGTCGCTCCTGCGGCTGATAAGAAGAAAGCACTTGCCGCTGCGCTCGGTCAGATCGAAAAGCAGTTCGGCAAGGGCTCGGTCATGCGTCTGGGCGAAAACACCGGCATGAACATCGAACACATCCCGACCGGCTCGATCGGTCTGGATCTCGCGCTCGGCATCGGCGGTCTGCCGCGCGGCCGAATCATTGAGATCTACGGACCGGAATCCTCCGGTAAGACCACGGTTGCGCTGCACAGCGTTGCAGAGGCGCAGAAGCTGGGCGGCACGGCTGCGTTTATCGATGCCGAGCACGCGCTCGACCCGGTTTACGCCAAGGCACTCGGCGTTGACATTGACAGCCTGCTGGTCTCCCAGCCGGACACCGGTGAGCAGGGTCTGGACATTGCGGAAGCGCTTGTGCGCTCGGGCGCGATCGATATCGTCGTTATCGACTCGGTTGCCGCGCTGACGCCGCGCGCCGAAATCGAAGGCGAAATGGGCGATTCCTTTGTCGGTCTGCATGCCCGCATGATGAGTCAGGCGATGCGAAAGCTGGCCGGCTCGATCGCCAAGAGCCAGTGTGTAGCCATCTTTATCAACCAGCTGCGTGAAAAGGTCGGCGTCATTTACGGCAATCCGGAGGTCACCACCGGCGGCCGTGCGCTCAAGTTCTATGCGTCTGTCCGCATGGAGGTTCGCCGCGTGGAGCATCTGAAAAACGGCACCGAGCTGATCGGCAGCCACACCCGCGTAAAGGTTGTAAAAAACAAGGTCGCTCCCCCGTTCAAGCAGGCTGAGTTCGATATTATGTACGGCGAAGGCATTTCCCGCACGAGCGAGCTGGTCGATCTCGGCGTGGAATTCGGCATCCTCAACAAATCCGGCGCGTGGTTCTCCATGGGCGATACCCGTCTGGGTCAGGGCCGCGATGCTGCCAAGCAGTATTTCAAGGATCATCCGGACATCGCGGATGACGTACAGAAGCAGATCATGGAAAAGGTTGCCGAGGAGCGCAGCAAGCTGGCGCAGAGCCATGCGGCACGTCCTTCCGCCGCTGTGCCGACCGAGAAGGCCGAAAAGCCTGCGGATAAGGCACCGCGTCCGTCGTCCTCCAAGGCGGTCTCCATCGACGCGGACGATTTTGACGACCTCGACGAAGAATAATGAGCGAGGATAAATACCGCGCAGCCCTCGATATGGCGGCAAAACAGCTGTCTTACCGGGCGCTGAGTGCGAAAATGCTGCGCGACAAGCTGCTTGCCAAGGGGCACGATGAGGAAGCCGCCGATTACGCGCTTGCGTGGCTGACCGAACGCAGTATGCTCAATGACGAGCTTTTCGCGGAAAGCGTTGTGCGCGGCTACACGCGCAAGGGCTACGGCGCGGCACGCATCCGGCAGGAGCTGACCCGCCGCGGCATAGACCGCGACACCGCAGAAGCGGCTATGCAGACCTTCTCTCCGGATGAGGCGCAAATGCTGGCTCTGCTCGAAAAACGCCTGCGCGGTGACGTTTCCGATCGCAAAGAGGTCGAAAAAGCCGTTGCGGCACTCCAGCGTCGCGGTTTTGCGTGGAATGATATCAAGCGCGCACTCGAAACCTACGGCAATTCGCTGCCGGAGGAAGAATAATTTTTTATTCAAGGGTTTCTATCCTCAAGTGAATCTTTTCGCGCGATAGCGCGCATGAAATAGAATTTGCTGTGCAAATTCCAAAAAAGTCAGGGTGTGTACCTGACTTTTTTGACTTATAGAGGAAGAAAGTTTCTGCACAGGAACTTTCGGACGACTCTGGAGCGGCCCACGGTCCGTTCCTCTTGTCGGCAAAACGGTAGTTTTGCGACAGGGTCTTGCATGAATCCCGCGGTTGGAGTATCATAATAAGAGGAGAAAACTCTACCGGAAAGGAAGTATTTCCATGGAAACCAATAAAATTCCCGCCCGCGCAGATGTGCCCGCAAAGGACAAATGGGCGATTCAGGATCTGTTTGCGACCGACGATGACTGGCGTGCTGCGTTAGCGAAGGCCAAGGAGTTCATTCCGCGCATCACCGCATTCCGCGGCAGACTGGCCGAAAGCGGCGCTGTTCTGCTGTCTTTTTTCCGTCTGGATGATGAAATCAGCCTGGCATTCGACGCGCTCGTACACTACGCCCAGCGCCGCAGCGATGAGGACACCCGCGTCGCCGCCTATCAGGAGATGGTCAGCCAGGTGACGCGCTTCGCGGTCGAAATTCAGTCTGCCGCCGCGTTTGAGACCCCTGAGCTGCTCGCCATCAGCGATGAGGACATGAACCGTCTGTACGCCGAAGCACCCGAGCTGGAGCTGTACCGCCTGAATATCGACCGCATTCGCCGCCGCCGAGAGCATGTGCTGTCCGACAAGGAGGAGGCAATCCTCGCCGCTGCAGGCGAAATGGCCGCCAGCCCGGATGACATCTACTCGATGCTCAACGATGCCGACCTCAAATTCCCGGACGCAGTGGACAAGGACGGCAATAAGCACCCCGTCACGCACGGCACATTCATCCCGCTGATGCAGTCCTACGACCGCGTGCTCCGCAAGTCCGCGTTCGATTCGCTGTACTCGGTTTACGGCCAGTTCCGCAACACCTCGGCGGCAACGCTGTCCGCGCAGCTCAAGCAGCTGCTGTTCTTCGCGAATGTCCGCAAGTACCCCTCGACGCTGGATGCCGCCCTTGACGGCAATGAAGTGCCGACCGAGATTTACCGCAACCTGATCGACGCGGTGCACCGCTCGTTTGCGCCCATGTACCGCTATGTTACGCTGAGAAAGAAGCTGCTCGGCGTGGACGAACTGCACATGTACGACCTGTATGTGCCGGTCGTGGACGGCGTGGAAATGAAATTCACGTTCGAGGAGGCCAAGGAGATCGCACTGAAGGCGCTCGCGCCGCTCGGCGAGGACTACCTGAACCTGCTCCGCGAAGGCTTTGCAAACGGCTGGATCGACGTGTACGAGAACGAGGGCAAGCGCTCGGGCGCGTACTCGGCAGGTGCGCGCGTACACCCGTATGTGCTGCTCAACTTCAAGGGCACGCTTGACGATGTGTTCACGCTTGTGCATGAGATGGGCCACTCCATCCACTCGTACCTGTCCAACAAGACCCAGCCGACCGCGTATCAGGATTACGTTATCTTTGTTGCCGAGGTTGCATCCACCTGCAACGAGGCCCTGCTGATGGAGTACCTGCTGTCCGTCACGACCGATAAGAAGGAGCGCGCGTACCTCATCAACCACTTCCTCGAGCAGTTCCGCGGCACACTGTACCGTCAGACCATGTTCGCCGAGTTCGAGCTTGCTACCAACGAAATGACCCAGCGCGGCGAGGGCACGACCGCCGAAGCGCTCTGCGCGATGTACAAAAAGCTGAACGAGCAGTATTTCGGACCAGAAATGAACGTAGATGAGGAAATTTCGCTTGAATGGGCGCGTATTCCGCACTTCTACTACGATTACTACGTTTACCAGTACGCGACCGGCTACGCCGCTGCCATTGCACTTTCGCGCCGCATTCTGCGGGAGGGTGAACCGGCGGTGAAGGATTACCTCGGCTTCCTGTCCGGCGGCTGCTCCGCCGACCCGATCACGCTGCTGCGCGGCGCGGGCGTGGATATGGCAAGTCCGAAGCCGATTGAGGACGCAACAAAGCTGTTTGATGAAATGATCTCGGAGATGGAAAAGATTCTGAATTGAGAATTGCGGATGAAAAATGGAGAATGACGTTTCTTTTTGCATTTTTCATTGTCTGTAACACTCGATTAGAGTAAAGAAACGGGCTGTTGCACAAGGAAGAAAGCCAGTGCAGCAGCCCTTTTTCTATCTTTCTCGGCGTAAAAATGAGGAAAACAAGCGTCAAACGAGTAAAATGTCGAAAACTTAGTCAGCAAAAATAGACCCTTCCGACTTTTAGAAGTCTTTGGAAGAGTCTATTTTTTCGTTTTTCAGAAAATCAGAATTTCAGGTAGGCTTTTGGCTGGATGAGATGCTGCTTCTGTAAGCCGCGGTTGCATTTGGAAACGAAATGTGCAATGTTCTGAGAAAGCCCCAGAAAGAGCAGTTCTTCCAGAACCTTAATGTTTCCACCGGTCAGGAAGCGTTTGAAGCTGCGGTTGTGCTTGAGTTGTCCGAAAGCTCCTTCCGCCTGGATGGAACGGTTGCACCGAAGCAGCTTTCCCTCTTCGGAGGTAATATTCCGGTAAGACTGCTGGCGCATCTTCTGAAATTCCCAGCAGACGGAAATCTCTTTTCTTCTATTCTCATCTTTTGCCTTGCAGCAAACAGAACGGTAAGGACAATCAGAGCAGTCTTTACAGCGGTAAACAGAGATTTCTCGCTCTGTGTACCATCTTTGGTGTGAGAAGTATATTTTGAAACATAGTCCAGATGTCTGCCATTCTTGCAGATAAAGCAGTCATCCGGTTCGTAGTAGCCCATGTTTTCCATTCTGCCGATCTGAGCCTTAAAGGAACGCTTCTGACCGGATTCGTAATTGTTATACGCCTTTTATGTAGGCGCATACCAGCACCTTGAATAACACACGCTCGATCTGCGATTTTCGGATTCCCGAATAAGCGAAATACAATTTTGTATAGTCCAGTTCCTCAAGCTGGTCGCTTGCTTGACAGAGCGCATGATGTTTGTCGATTTAAATTTCTGTCTGCATTCGAAATTTTAACTGTTGACTTTTCTCCTCAATTTCGATATGCTGTTCTTGCTTTATCCGTTTCATTTAACGTTAAAGCAAAAGACCAGAGTTGTAAAGCCTTTTGGCTAAATAACTCTGGTCTTTTTGTTGGGCCTTGTGCAACAGCCCCTTAAAAGCAGGAATAGATGATTGCTATGAATGGATTTTACTGATACCGCGTCCAATCCGGCGCTTTCGTCAGCTTCGTCCACTTTTCGTTAACCTCGCCCTTACGGTCAAACTCGTGGCTGTTGGTCGCCTCCTGAACTGCGAGGTAATGCCAGTCGGTCGGATGATTGTCCGGCCAAACGGTCATGTCGTTCAGCAGGTCATCCTCACTCTGCGGCATACGGCAGAGCACGCGGTTGATCATCGTCATTGCCTCTGCGCGGGTGATGTAGTTGCCGGGGCGGAACGTTCCGTCAGAATAGCCTGCGATCCAGCCCAGTGTTGCGGCTCTCTCAATGTACTTTTCTGCCCAGTGACCGGAAATATCCGTGAAGTTACTGCCGGTGCTGATCTGTGTCTTATCGAAACGAGCGCAGATCGTTGCAAACTCGGCGCGGGTAATGGGAGCGTTCGGGTCGAAAGCTTCAGCATTGCGTCCCTTAACGACACCCAGTTTCGCCATCGTGGAAATCGCCTTGTTGTGCCACTGCCCATCCGTTACATCAGCAAATGTGTTTTCAGCGGTGAGGTTGCCATCACGCACTTCCTCCTTGAGCAGGCGGAAGAAAATCGTTGCAACTTCGGCGCGGCTGATGTTCGCGTTCGGACGGACGGTGCCATCGGAGTAACCGACTACATAGGCGTAGTGGTCATCGCCGTTCAGCATATCCGGCACCCCTGTTGCCGTCCAACCGGCGTAGACCGTCTTATTGCCCGTCATTTTCACCTTGGTGATCTTGTCGGTCAGCGCTTTGTCGGCGTACCAGCCGGTGAAGGTATAGCTCTCGCGGACAGGAGCCTTATCCAGCGTCACAGTCGTGCCGGAGGAATAGCTTTCGTCCTTATAGGAAGTACCGCCATTGCTCTCATAGTGCAGCGTCAGTTTCGTCGACGTACTGCCGCCGGAAGTATGACCGCCGCTGTGCGTCCGGCCAAAAGTATATGTATAGATCACAGAATCCACAATACCGTTCGGTTCGATATTCGGCGCAACGTCCCAACTGCCGGCTGCGTTTTCATAGCCTGCCGCCGGGATCATAATGGAGGGCACAGAGCTTGCGGGCAATGTGCCGCCGACGGAGCCGTCTGCCTGGGGATACAGCACAACGGTAACATTTCTGTCCTCGGCTGTTTTGCCGGACCAATAGCCGTTTACAATTTTAAACGTAACTGTGGCATTTTTTGCCCAGCGGGCATAAACGGTCTTTGCACCAGTAAATGTCTCGGTGTTGAAATCAATGATTTCCCCTGCATCCTTATAACACCAGCCGAGGAAGGTATATCCCTCTTTCACAGGCGGACGCAGCGCATCGATATGGTCGTTTGCATTTGCCAGTACCGGAACATATCGGCTCTTCGGCTGACCTTCGGAAAGCTTCCACTCTCCGCCGTTGGCGTCAAAGGTAACGATAGGCCACCATTGGGCAACAAAGTTCCAGTCACGCTTCACCGTCATCGTCTGAATCGCTCTGCTGGTGTAGAAAATATTAGAATTGGAATCTTTGTCCATCCATCCCTGGAAATAGTATCTGTCAGTGCTATTGGGAGCCGGCGCAGGAACTTCTTCTGGAAGTTCTGCAAGCGTAGAACCATAGGGAACGATATAGCTGACGGAATAGGAACCATTGTTGAAATATCCAAGGGCCGGTTGGCCATTATCTGCATCAAAAGTTACAGTGCAGTCCTCGTGGCGCCATTTGCCGTAGAGCGTCAGGTTTTTATCAGTCGTATTGCCAAACGAATATGTGGTGTCGGAAATCGGCTTATCGTTTTCAGTGATTTTCGATGTAGTGTACCAACCGTCAAAGTGCCACTTGTCGTCAGAAGATTCCTTAGGCTGCTGAATATCAAATTCAGGCTTCGCTCCGCTGCTGGTGTCTTCTTTAGACTGCTGCTCAGGCAATTTTACGTCCTCCGGTACCTCTGTACCCGGCACCCACCGATAAGTGATGGTATACGTATCCTTTTTCGGGAAGGTGTAGGTGTACTGATAGGTTCCGTTCTCTGTGATGGCATCCACATTGGTATCCGGCGCAGAATCCCCCCAAGTACCGGGTTTCTTATATTCATTCGAAGGCTGCATATCACCGCGATCGACATAAGGAATCAGATCCGTGGTGAGGGTGCCTTTGCCGTTCCGCAGAGGAACCTGAACGGTAACGGTATCGGAGTTTTCATCGTCCACACTGGCGGCTGGTTGTTTGTACCAGGTGCTGTCTGTGTTCCAACTGCCGTTTACAACGGTAAAAGTAACCTCTTTTGTGCCGAGCTTTATCCAACGCCCATAAAGGTCTGTATTTGCACTCAGATTTTCGCCATTGCTGTCATAGCGCTTGGTGCAGGCGGAGTTCTTATACCAGCCGTCAAATTCATAGCCAGCCAAAGTGGGGGTTTCGGCCCGATAGAAACATCCGCCGGCGTCACCCAAGGAAAGGGAAACCGGGGACGGCTCGTCCAAGTCCTTCGGGATCACAGAGCCGATCCAATGGAAATTCACATCAATGGACGGCAGCCAACGGCCGTAAAGCTGCAAATCGCTGCCGAATGCGGCGTATATGGTATTCTGATAGGAAACATATTTCTGGCCTTTATAGTTCCATGTCTTCTTCCCGTCTTCCTCCTTATCCACGTCGTCGTTCCAGAGACGGTACCAACCGTCAAATTTCAGCTTTACATTCTTTGTGCTGACCTCCTGCTGTCTCGGGTTTGCAGGGCTGATGGTCGTATTGCGCGCCGCATGTTCGTGGATGGGAGGGTCAAATGGCGGTTTCCAGTCGCCTACCCACTTATAATCCACACATACGGGGTCGGTAATGGTGATCACAGCCTTTTCTCCGTAAGCACTGCCCCCCTCCTTTGCGGGCGGGATGGGCACAAGGTTCAGGGTGGTTTGAATGCTGTCCCCGTTTCCGATCTTAGAAATGCTGAGATTGGCATGTCTTACAGGTGCCGACATATCAAACTGGGGAGTTTTGTCCTTATACCCCGTAAACCGGTAGTAATCGACAGAGGCGATCTCGTTGATCGAGCTGCTGGAAAGAATGTGGTGCTTCGCTTTTATCTGCGCCCAGTCATGGGAGGTATCTTTACTGCCTGCTTCCTGAAAAGAGGTCACATCGATGAACAGTTTTTCCGCATTGGGATTCACGTTGGCATCGATCTGAATCAGCAGCTCGCTCAGCGCTTCATCAATGTCGTGCGCTTGGCTCAGCCCTTTGAAATAGGCAGCGCCATCGGTTGTATTGGTGTTGCCGCAGATAGAAGCCATCGTCGCATTGAAGTTGTTCCGCTGTTCTGCCTCTGTGAGCCCATTTTTCAGGTTCAGTTTGTTGAAGTCGCCAAAGCCAAAAATCGTTGCGCCATAGTCTTTCTTCAATTTTTCTGCCGCTGCAATCGCCGCGTCGGGGCGGAGCGTCTGATATCCGCCGACCTCGTTCTGATAGGGCAGGGAACTGGCGGCGATGAAGACGATCAGATTCCGGTCCTTGTCGGACGCTTTATGAGCCTTTGCGATCTGTGCCAGACTTTCTGTCAGCTGCAGCCCGGCGTCCATACGGGAGGCCTGTGCGTGCCAGGACACCATCTTATCTGCGTCGATGACATTCTTGGCGTCGGAAATGCGCATAAACACATCGTCATAGGCCTCATTCGCAAGATAGCCATTCGGCATCTGAGGCAGCGTTTTGTCGTTGCTCCCTTCCACCTTGCTCCACTCGGTCCATCCCTTTGCGGAGTGGAACACCGGGGCGTTATCTTTACAGGTATAATAGCCTGTATTCAAACTCAGGTTCTCGGAAGGATCCAGCTTTTTTCCCGGATATTGATTTGGGACATAGGTATCCGAATTGCCGGCATTATTGATGCGTCCATAACCCGAAATCGCCACCCGGTGTTCGCCGCCTGTTGTGGGCGCCGGGATGGCATCCAGCATCTTCTCCATGGTGTTAAGAATATCCGCACGTTCCTGTCCATATAATGTGGTGTTGCTCTGGGTGTTCATAAAGGTGGACTGCTCGATCAAGAAGATGATGTCGCAGGGCTTGACCGTGCGGGTTTTGTTGGCGGAGTCGGTCAGATATGCTTCGATCTGTGCGGTGATCTGTCCGGTTTCCGCCCCATCGTCACCCATCTCATGCTTTATGGTTGAAAGGATATGCGGCGCTGCCTGCTCCGTTCCGTCCTCTGCCGCAGCCGCAGATACAGGCATCAGCGTCAATATCATAGCGACCAATAAAACGATAGATAACGCACGCTTTCTGATTCGATACATGTTTCATCTCTCTGTTTCTGTGTGACAGTACTTGAAAGCTGAACACATTATAGCGCGCTTTATCGCATTTATCAACCGGTTTTTTGTATCTGTATGTTTTTTAGAGAAGATATTCCGGAGATAGGCATGGATCATATATCCCCAAGATTTTCTGTTTGGGTCAAAATGACGATGAAAAAGCTAATAGTGGAGAAAGCATATTATTTGCGCGGATATCAATCTAAATTTTATTTTCATTATACCCACTGCACAAACGAAAAGCAACAAATCCTGCTCTCATTTTATCCCCGTTGGGGTACAGTTGGGGCTGGAGTGCCTATCCGCGCATCTTCAAATCCTCTGAAAATACAAAAAAACCGCTGATTTCTCACGAAATCAGCGGTTAAACATGGTTGCGGGGACAGGACTTGAACCTGCGGCCTCCGGGTTATGAGCCCGACGAGCTACCAACTGCTCTACCCCGCGATATAGATTTTATCGCAGCTCTCTTTCAGAGTGCTTATATACTATACCATAGGATAGCACAGTTGTCAAGCATAATTTTCAATTTTCTATTCGACAAATTCAGTCTTTTATCTTGCTGTCCTCCGCGGGCAGCAGATCCGGCAGCTCAAACCAGAAGCAGATACCGCCTTCGACGTTCTCTGCGCCGCAGGCGCCGTGCAGGGTATCCGCGATGGCGCGGACAAGCGACAGACCGATGCCGGTGCCGCCGGCCTCTCGGGTGCGGGCGCGGTCGGTGCGGTAGAATTTCTCCCAGATCTTCGGTAGCTCCTCCTCCGGCAGACCATCGCCTTCATTGAACACGGACAGGCGCACGCTGTTGCCGGTTTTTGCGGCCGAAATCTCAATGCGCTTTCCCTCAGGCGTGTAGCGGATAGCGTTGGACAGGTAATTCATCAGCACCTGATCGAGCAGATCGCCGTCTGTGCGGACCGTAATATGCGCGTTCTCATATTCCACGGTCAAACCTCGATTTTCACACAAAACAGCGGTTTTGCGCACCGCTTCCGCGCAAAGTGCATGCAGATCAATATCCTCGTCGAACGTCTGCTCTGCACCCAGCTCCAACCGCGACAGACTGAGCAGCTGCATGACCAGCTTGTTCATGTGGTCGGCCTCATCGGCGATGGTGTCGCAGTAGAACTTGCGGTCCTCAGGATCATCGGCCACGCCGGCCGTCAGGCCCTCGGCATAGCCCTGAATAAGCGCAATCGGCGTTTTCAGCTCATGCGACACGTTCACGATGAACTCCTGCCGCATATTGTCGATACGCTCCTTCTCCTCGATCTCCTGTGCCAGCTGATCGTTGGACTCCTTCAGCTCACCGATCGCCTGCTCCAAATACGCAGACAGGCGGTTGAGCGACTGTCCCAGCTGGTCAATCTCATCGCCGTCCCCCTTGCCGGTGTACTGCATAGAGAAATCCAGCTCACTCATCCGGTCGGCCAGTCCCGCCATTTGAATAAGCGGGCGCGTAAACTGACGCGAGATAACATAGCCGCACCCCAGACAAATCAGCAGCGCACAGCCGCCGGCAATCAGCAGAAACACCAGATTCAGCGAAGAATTCTGTTCGATATACGCATAGGGCATATATGCGATCAGATATTCACCGTGTTCCGCATTCAGCACGCCGATGAGACACAAATACTGGTCATTATCGCGCAGACTGATCGTCATAAAGCGGTATTCGTTTTTACCCAAATCTACCCAGTCACGATTCTGGACCACGGACGCCAGCACCGCAAAGCTGCGGAACTTCTGCTCCATGTGCCCAAAATCAAACCCTACGTCACCCTCCTGCATGGCAGACGAGGTAATCACATCGCCGTTATCGGTCACCACTGCCAGACGAATGGCACTGCGGCTCTCATAGCTGTCCAGCAGCGCGGCAACATCCGAGGAATCACTCGCGTAGCTGGTACAGATGCTGCCGTAGGCATCACGCAGCTCGCTCCGGCGTGTCATCATATAGTAATCCTGATAGAAAAACACGTTGAGCAGCACAAGAATACCGATAAACACCAACGCGATAATGCTGATCGCAGCAAAAAACGTAACCCGGATTGACCGATGCTTCAGCTTCATACCTCAAAGCGGTAACCGTAGCCGCGCACGGTTTCGATCATGGTGCCGCACTCGCCGAGCTTGGCGCGCAGCTTTTTAACGTGCGTATCCACGGTACGCAGGTCGCCGAAGTAATCGTAACCCCAGACTGCATTGAGGATACTCTCGCGCGACAGCGCAATCGCACGATTGTTCTTGAAGTAGATAAGCAGCTCGTACTCCTTGGGGGTCAGGTCGATCGGCTTGTTCTCCACCATGACCTCACGGCGCAGCTCATTGACCGACAGCTTGCCAAGCTGTTCGAGCGGTGCACCGGCACGGCCTTCTCGTTTGAGCAGCGTGCGCACGCGGGCCGCCAGCACGATCGGCGAGAACGGCTTGGTGACGTAATCGTCCGCACCGCCTTCCAGACCGCGCACCTGGTCCGCGTCCTCGGCACGGGCGGTGAGCAGCATAACCGGCAGGTGGGTTTCGCCGTGCTCCTGCTCGCGCAGCTCCCGCAGGACTTCAAAGCCGTCCATTCCCGGCATCATCACATCCAGAATGGCCATATCCAGTCCCGGACGGCGGTTCTCCAGAATATTCAGTGCTTCCTTGCCATCGGCGGCCTCGACGATGGTATGACCGTCCCGCTTGAGAAAGTCGCTGACCAGACGACGGATACGCGCCTCATCGTCTGCGATTAAAATAGTAGACAATATAATTCCACCTTACATTCTTATAATACCGCAAGTATACCGCCGGTGTTTGTTCGTTCTGTGAACAAAATCATGGGTTTTCAATTTTTGTTGAACGGGAGATTGCTGCTTGAGAAGCGAACGGGTCTTGCCTGCCCGGCAGGGGCGCCGTACCCACGGCGAGGGGCACAAGAGGGGTGGACACCTATGGTTTCCACCCCTCTTGTGAATCTCCCCGCTTCCTCTTAGCGTCTGCCTGTCATAGAACTGAGCCTCGCCAGAGAAACGGCCATATTGTTTATCTTCCGTAGGGGCGACCAATATGTCCGCCCATTTCTCTACCTTTACGCAGTGTCAGATACTCTGCTGCTACACATACGGTTTAGTCTACGCAGGCGCGACACAAGGTGAATTGCCCGAAGGGCAAGAGAAGGTCCCCTGGTGGATACCCGTGTCGCGCAACTCGTTTGCACGTTATTGTGCACGGCACCGTTGGATTAAGCCGTGAATAACTCGTAGCTATACGGCATCCACAGTGCGGGCAGACTGCTGTCGGCTGTTGCCTTGTGCATGGTCAGCTTGACGTATTTGCCGTTCTCTTTACCGGTATTCGGGTCTGTAAACCGGTATGTCAGCGATGCAAATTCGTTATTATCGCCGTAAAGCTTCACAGAATCACCGTCAAATATGCCGTACATATCACCTAAACCAAGGAAAAATGCGGCTCCCTGTTCCGGTATCTGATCTTTCTGCAATACTCTTTGCAGATTTGCCAATTCATCATCGGTATAGACCGGCAAATCAAGCGTACCGTACAGCAAATCAAACTGCTCTGCGGTCAATCCCTTTGCGGAATCGGCCAGATGCTCCACCGTTGTCGGTTCGGTATTGGTAATATCCTCGAAAGTCACCCTATCAGCGGCATAGACCTTATACTGTGCTTCGGTTGTCCAGTCGATACGGCTGACATAGACCTCACAGGAATTATTATCCGTATTAACGGCAACCTGATACGGCTGGTCATGCTGTGCGCCCATATGCAGTACCGCATAATGTGCACCGAGACTTGTCAGCAGCTGTGCACGGCGAACAGTACCGTCCTTATCCGTCAGGTCGTCGAGTGCAAAATCATCCGCGGTGATATTCTGCGCGGCAGTGAACATTTCCTTGTACTTGGCGGCAATCTCCTGATTGGACGGGTCATACTGCACATCGGATACATATTCGAGCAGGTACGTCAAGCCGTCCTTCTGCGCAAGCTCCTTAGCCGGAACCGGATAATTCTCCGTCCAGTTATCGCCGTATGTACTATGCAGAACAGCAGTCGCATCCGCGCGTAATGTCATAATTGCACCGTCCTCGGTCGAGTCGCGGCTGTCATCGCCCATGGCATTCTTCATGCCGAACAGGATACTGTCGTCCTCCGGATTGCGCTTGGCGTAGCCGTTATCAACGAAGGACTGCGGCAGCCTGAGGCTGTAATTCAGCGAATCGTTGTAGTAATCCGTTGAGGTAATATCGCTGTCCTCGTTCTCGTCCGCACTGTCGCTCCCGCTTGTATACACCGCAATCGCCTTATGCTGAATATGGCTTGCGTCCGTGTATTCCAGCATGATAGCGTGGTAATACGGATCGCTGATGGTGCTCGAGAGCATTTCACCAAGGCTCGTCGGCACGGTATAGACCCAGCCATCGCCGGATTTCTGCAGCGTGATCTGCTCATCGATTACACCAAACTGCAAGCCGTCCTCCCAGATCACCAACCGATTGGTGATCTGCACACCGCCGACCGGCTCGGTTTCAAACGTAAGGGTAATTTTGTCACCGACAGCCAGATTCGGCATTTTTCCGCGTGCCATCGCAGAACGCGCATCCGCGCCGATACCCAGTTCCCGGTCTCCGCTCTTGGCGGTGACAGAATCCACCATGCCGATCGGTTTCCAGTAACCAGAATCATCCTGCACCATCTGGATTTTAACCGGTGTACTGCCGTCCGCAAAGTTCAGCTGCACGATTTTGCTCTGATAGCCGTCCGTAGAGGTGACCTGCCAGTCGAGTTCCGTGCTGCTGATCCATGGGGTTTCCCAGTCGCTCATGTCCTGCTCCAGATTGCTGCCGAAGTAGTAGAACGCGTCCTTAGCGGCTTCTTCCGCGTTCAGGCGATCCTTGCCGCTGAAATTGCCGACCTCATCGGGCAAATCCGGCCACGACAGACCGGTCGCATAGTACGTCCGGAACAATTCGCTCTGCGTCATGCTGTCCGTACTGAGTTCGCGGATATAGCCGATCACCGAGCTGTTTTTGTTCTCGCGGATGGTCTGCACGATGTAAGCCGAGCGCGCATCATTCACGCCGCTGCCAGACAGACGGAATACAACGCGGCAGCTGTTTTCGTCATCGGTGGGTACAAGCACGAAATCCGTTGCAGACGGCGAGGACGGACCGTATTTCCACGTCCACTGCTCGCCGCCGGTCATAGCCATCTGCTGCGCGATAAGGTCTTTCTGACCGTCCGGCGTCAAAATCGGGAAAATATACTGTGCACTCTTGTGCAGCACACCGCGGGCATACTGCTGCGCGAGATCCGCCGCAGTGCGGGAGCGAACGCCGCTGCCGTCCGTCCAGTCCTGCGGCAGCCAGCCCTGACCGAACTGGTTGACCATCGTGACAACGACCTTGCTGTTATCCTTAAACGTGAAAGTTACCTTGCGGATGTCGTTGTACGGTGCGGCATCTTGGTTGCTGCCTTCCACCTGACTGACCGCCGGAAAAATACCGAGCAGCACTTCTGCTGCATTTACCGGGTCGCTGATATTGTAGCCGTTTGTGATTTTCCACTGGTTACTGTCCGAGAGAAAATCCGGCAGACCGAGGTCATTCTCATACAACAGCTTAAATTCATCCAGAGAAGTCACGCGGCCGTTTTCCAGCACAATTTCGCTGTTCGATACGGCCCACTCTCCATCCTGTTTAGCAAAGGTCAGCTTTTGTACCACACGTCCGGGAATGGTTTCGCCCGGATTATCGCTAAACTCTCTATCCGTGATTAAATAGGTGTCTTTTCCGTCCAATTTGACCGTATAACCGAGATTTTCCGACTCATTCGCCTGTTTTTGTGCCAGCTGCATACGCAGCTCTTTCGTTAGACCCTTATCATTATCGCCCACCGCGATCATGCAGCCGAGCGAGCCGACCAGAAGCGCGATCATCACAACGAGCGCGACACCGCGTTTTTTGACTGACTTGTCAAACAATCCCTCAAACCGACGCATGAGCGTTTTTTTGTCATCACCGAAGCAGGACACCAAAGCCTTTCTCTTTTGCGCCTGCGCGATAGCTGACCGCAGGATGGTCTCGCCGTAGGCTCGGCGGTACGCGCCATCGTGTCCGCGAACAACCGCGTCGTCGCACGCCGCCTCAATATCCTCCTGCGCAAATCGCGCGATCAGATGCACCAGTGGATTGAACCAGTGCAGACAGCGTGCCGCCAGAAGCAGCAGCTTGAGCCACAGATCGCCGTGCTTGTAATGCGTCAGCTCGTGGCGGAAAATGAACGCCGCGTCCGTCCGGGAAATGCGCTCATCCGGCAGATACAGCGTCGGATGGATAAATCCGGCCAGCATCGGGCAGTCCGCCGCCGAGGATACCCGCAGCGGGATTCCCCGGTCAATAACCAGATCGGTGCACTGCTCCTGCAAAATCGTGTGCAGATCCGCGCGTTCGACCGAATGGGACTTACCTTTCAGGCTGCGTATCAGCCGGTAATAGCCAATCCCCTGCCAGAGTACGCAGGCAATCACGCCTGCCAGCCACAGCGTCAGCAGAATGTCGGTAATATCCACGGTCTTGACCGTGCCGGTGTCTGCCGCGCTGAGCGTTTGCGCCTGCGTGCCCGTCACCCATCGGGCTGGGTTCTGCACAACCGGCAGTCCGGCCTGCCGGAACGCCGTCTGGTCGCTCTGCACCACATAGTTGGTGCGCGGCATGACCTGCACCGGCGCCTGCGGCAGTGTCAGCTGCACCGGAACGAGCAGCCGCAGCGCGAGAATCGCCCACACCACACATACCATACGGGCCGGATAGCGTTTTTTCATCAGCCGCCGCAGAATGAGCGGCACGAGCGCCGCCAGCGATACGGTCAGGCCGATCTGCATCAGATTGTTGAGCAGTTTTTCCGAGAATTGCAGCATAAGATCCCCTCCTTAGTGCGCCTGCCTGTCGAGGAACGCGCGCAGCTCGTCGATGTCCTGCTCGGTCAGTGCGCCCGCATCCGACAGACTCGCGACCAGATTTTTCACCGAGCCGCCGCACAGCCGGCGCAGAAAACCGACGCTCTCGCGCTGACGGTAGTCCTCCTCGCTGACGAGCGGCGTGTACAGGTTTTGCCGTCCCTCCTTCGTGCAGGAAAGAAATCCCTTGTCGCACAAGCGGGACAGGAACGTGAGCACGCTGGTCATTTTCCAATCCTTATCCGCGTGCTGCTGCACCTCGGCCGCCGTGACCTGTGTGCCCAGAGACCAGATTGTCTGCATGACCTCCAGCTCCGCATCGGGCAATCGCTTGTCGTTTCGCATAGTCTAACCCTCCTTCTATTCTACAAATGTAAAACACCTTTTATTGCTTATATTCTACAATAGTAGAAGATGGTTGTCAATCCTTATTGCACAAATTCCCGCAAAGTACGCTGACATATACAAATTGTTTACATTTTGTAATTTTTATTGCGTTGACAGTGCTGTTTTTTTAGGATATGCTTTAATTAGATGAGTTTGATTTATCAATTCGGCACGGATTTTTCTGCACCTGCTGCGCGGGGTATGCGAACTGCGTAAGCGTGTTCGCCCCTAACGGGCGGGAGGTTTTTCGCTGAGGTTCAGCGAGGGAGTTGCGCTCTGCGGAGCGCGGGAGTTTGCCGCGCCCGCGGCAGGGGCAAAAAGGAAGGACAACCTGCGGTTTTCCTTCCTCTTTGAACTCCTACCTTTCCCTTGCTTCCTAATCTGGCGCAGATTGCCTACATGTGACCGCTGCGAAAAGGGGAACGGCAGAGGATTTTTTCTTCCGTATCTTTCTCCACCTTTTCGCAGTGTCAGATAACGTACTGCTACACATATGGGCAACTCTACGCTGGGTGCGGCATAACAGTGCCGCACAATTCGATAGCGCGTTATGATAGACAGCACCTACGAAGATAAATTGTACCAAACGCCTACATTCGCAGGTGCTGTCCGTAAACTCCAGACTAACGAGTTGCGCAACACTGTTATGTTGCGCCTGCTCAGAGTAAACCGCCTGTGTAGCAGAACAGTATCTGGCACTGCGAATAGGTTAAAAAAACACGGTAGAAGAAATCCTCTGCCGTTCCCCTTTTCGCAGCGGTCACATGTCGGCAATCTGCGCCAGACTATCCAAGGGAAAGGGGTGATTCTCAAGAGGGTGGAAACCGCAGGTGTCTACCCTCTTGTGCGCCCGCGCGGCGTCAGCGCACTCCCCCCGCCGCGGGGCGCGGCGAACTCCCGCGCTCCGCAGAGCGCAGCTCTCCGCTTGATTTCAGGCGAAAACCCACCGTTCACAACCAGAAAAAGTTTACAGAAAACCTAAAGGAGTTAATTTTCCATGCGAAAAACCGTTTCGCTCGTGTTGGCCATCTGCGGCACGCTGCTGCTTCTGCTGCTGTTCGCCACCGGACGTTTGATCTATACCCACGTTTACAGCCAGGACTTTTCCGACATAGCGGAAACCGGACCGCAATCCACCATCACCCTCACCGAGAATGACGTGGAGGTACCGCAAACCGACGACAACCAGAAAACCGCTATCATACAGCTTCTCAGTGAGCAGACCTACACCGCCTATCCGCACTTTATCAAGCCCAGCCAGAACAAGCTGACTGCCAACCGCCTGACCGTAACCTTCCAGAACGGCAACTCGATCGGCGTGAATACGGACGGCTATGTGTTCGTCAACGGCAAGCTGCGCGCCATCAAGAGCGGTGACGGACGCAATCTGTACCACGATCTGTTCGTGCTGTTCTATCCTACGGCGAAGGAGTAACAGAATATGAAAAAATTAACCGCTTTATGGCTGTCTCTGCTGCTGGCGTTCGGCACACTGACCGGCTGTGCCGGTCAAATCGGCATTATTGGCGGGGCGGACGGACCGACCGCCATCATCACCTCGGACAGCGCTTCCGCTGTTTCCGTCACCGAAGATGGGCAGTACGACAGCAAGGACGAGGTTTCCGCCTATCTGACCGAATATGGGCACCTGCCCTCCAACTACATCACGAAAAAGCAGGCACAGGCACTCGGCTGGCAGGGCGGCTCGCTCGAGCCGTATGCACCCGGCTGCTCGATCGGCGGCGACCGGTTCGGCAACTACGAAGGCACCCTGCCGGACGGCAACTATCACGAGTGTGACCTCAACACCCGCGGAGCCGACAAGCGCGGCGCGGAACGGCTGGTCTACGCGGATGACGGCCGAATCTACTACACCGCCGACCACTATGAAACATTTGAAGAAATCACAGAATAACAATTCAAATTTCGGGGGAAATGAGAATGAAAGAACTGCTTTTGGATGCGGAAACGCTGTACACGCGCGAGCAGCTGCACGATGTGCTGACCAAGGTGTGCGGCTTTCCTGCCGACTACGGCCGCAATCTGGACGCACTGTACGACCTGCTGACCGCCTATCCGGCGGCGCGGCTTACGCTGCGGCACCCGGAGATGCTGGTCGTACATCTCGGCAATTACGGCGAGCTGGTGCTCCGCGTGCTGGCGGACGCAGCCGCCGAAAATCCGGCGTTTACGCTCAATGTACAGTAACAGATAAAACAAAAACCGAGGCCTAAGCCTCGGTTTTCTTTTTATTCCGGCTTGCTTGCAAGCCGCACCCGCATGGCAGGATTTCGTCCAGAAATCCGAGCCATTGGCTCCGCCGCAGCGGACAGCGCGTAAGCGCGCATATAATAGAAAAAGGCGGTCTATGCCGCCTCTTTTCATAAAATCCCGCGACATGTGCGTGGGATTTTATACAAGTAAGGGATTCTGTGTGCCCGCAAAGCGGGCGCGCAGAATCCCGCCCCAGACATGTCCGAGCTATTGCTCGGCATGTCCTCCTCGATCACGAGCGTGGTCGTGATCGAAGTTAGAATACGGTTACGACTGCACCCTTATAGGTCTCGTCAACGTACTTCTTAACGTCGTCGCTCTGCAGCGCCTTCTTCAGCGCCTGAATCTTGTCGCTGTTCTCCTCACCGGAACGGCAAGCAACTACGTTTACATAGACCTTAGCGTAGTCCGGGTTCTCGGTGATGAGGGAGTCCTCAGAGGCGTTCAGGTCTGCCTGCAGTGCATAGTTGCCATTGATAACAGCAAGGTCAACGTCTGCCAGAGAACGCGGCAGCTGCTCAGCGGCGATCTCCTGAATGTCCAGGTTCTTCGGGTTCTCGGTGATATCCAGCTTGGTAGCGTCAGAGGTCGGGTCAATGCCGTCCTTCAGCTTGATCAGACCGGCATCCTGCAGCAGAAGCAGTGCGCGGGTCTCGTTGGAGCCGTCGTTCGGGATGGCAATAGAAGCGCCGTCCTTCAGTTCCTCGATGGAAGCGGTCTTGCCGGCGTAAATGCCGAACGGCTCGTAGTGCATATCGAATGCAGCAGCCAGATCCGTGCCGTTCTCCTTGTTGAAGTTGTTCAGGTACGGGGTGTGCTGGAAGTAGTTTGCATCCAGATCACCGTCAACCAGTGCGGTGTTCGGCTGCACATAGTCGGTGAACTCAACAACATTCAGGGTATAGCCCTCAGCCTCGAGTGCGTCCTTTGCCGCATTCAGGATTTCAGCGTGCGGAGTCGGGGTTGCGCCAACGGTGATCGTCTTGTCGTCGCCTGCTGCGCTGCTGTTGTCAGCTGCAGAGCCGTCGGTCTTGCTGCCGCCGCAAGCGGTCAGTGCGGTCAGGCACAGGGCGCCTGCCAGAATTGCTGCGATTGTCTTCTTCATTGGAATTCGCTCCTTTTCTGATATATATCATTTTTAATGATAACAAAATAAAATTGAGAATGAAAAACGATTATCTGTTTCTCTTATCCAGATGGTGTGCAAGACGCATGCCGACCTCCTGGAAAATCTGAACAACGATAACGATAATGATAACCGCTACCAGCATGATCGGGAAATTATAGCGGTTATAGCCGTAGTTTACGGCTACGGTACCCAGACCGCCGCCGCCGATAAAGCCTGCCATCGCGGAATATCCGAGGATGGTAACGACCGAGATCGCGCCGCCGACCATCAGGGACGGTTTTGCCTCCGGCACGAGCACCTTCCACACGATCTGCCACGGGCTTGCACCCATGGACTGTGCGGCTTCGATCACACCAAACGGCACCTCCTTGATGGAGGATTCAACCATGCGGGCTACATACGGTGCTGCCGCAAAGGTCAGCGGAACGATCATCGCGGTGGTGCCGATGGCCTTGCCGACAATCGCGCGCGTAATCGGCGTAATCATAACGGCAAGAATCAGGAACGGGATAGAGCGCATGATATTGACAACCACGCCCAGAACCGTGTTGACGACCGGCATCGGACGGATACCGCCCTTATCGGTAACAACCAGCGTCAGACCGAGCGGCAGACCGATCGCATACGAGATAACGGTCGAAACAATGACCATATACAGGGTTTCCCAAAGGCTCTGCGCCCAAACATTAAACGGAAGCATAATCGGCTACCTCCTCTGCGTGTACGTTCTGGGTTTCGAGGTACGCCAGTGCGCGTTTTGCCGCGCGTTCGTCCTCGGGAAGCTGCAGGATCATCTGACCGTAAGCCTTGCCATCCATGTTCTTGGTGTCCGCGAACATAATATTTACCGGCGCCTTGCACTCGAGCACCATGTTGGAGATTACCGGCTCGAACGACGAATTGCCGTCGAACACAATGCGGCAGTACCGCTTGCCGGTCGCAAGAGAATTGCGCTTGCCGTCCGGATAGATAAGCTGCTTGGCCATTGCGGATTTCGGTCGGGTGAACACCTCGTCCACCGTGCCGACCTCGGCAATACGACTGGAATCAATAATCGCAACTCTCTGGCAGATTTCCTCGATGACCGCCATCTCATGCGTGATAACGATGATGGTGATGCCAAGCGTCTTGTTGATCTCCTTGAGCAGCGCGAGAATGGAGCGCGTTGTCGTCGGGTCGAGTGCGCTTGTCGCCTCGTCGCACAGCAGGATTTTCGGGTTGGTCGCCAGTGCTCGTGCAATCGCCACACGCTGCTGCTGACCGCCGGACAGCTGGCTCGGATAGTTATCCGCTCGGTCTGACAGACCGACGATCTCGAGCAGCTCACGTGCCCGTTTTTCCGCATCTGCTTTGCCGGTTCCCGCAATCTCCAGCGGAAAACAGATATTCTGCAGTGCGGTTCTCTGCTGCAGCAGGTTGAACTGCTGGAAGATCATACCCATCGACCGGCGAGCCTCCAAAAGCTGCTTTTTGCTCAGTCTGCCGAGTTCCTCTCCGTCCACCGTTACCGTGCCCTCGGTGGGTTTCTCCAAAAAGTTGATACAGCGTACCAGTGTGGACTTGCCTGCGCCCGAAAGACCGATAATGCCGAAAATCTCGCCGCGATAGATATCAAGGTCGATACCGTTCAGCGCAACTACCGTTCCGGCTCTGCCGCGAAAGGTCTTGTTCAGGCCCTGAATCCGGACGATCACATCCTGTGCCACATTCATTCCTCCTTACATTTTCAAAAGAAAAGCGGAAAGCAGGTTTCTGCTTTCCGCCCGTTTTCTGTATCAGCCGCATGAAAAGCGGCCCGCCTATGCGTTTCAGCCTTACGGCTGCTTCGCAGAAAAACGAGCAGAACCACACATCATGCACATTTCCATTCGAACTGCACGCACGGTGATTTCCTCCTTTTCCTGCGGTTTAAATACTCTAAGCTGTGGGATAAGTATAGCTTTTTACAGGCGGTTTGTCAAGTAGTTTTGTCCAAACAGAGCGTAAAATACGATCACTCGATCAAATACTGCTTAACCAGACGGGCATAGAACATATTGCCGTAGGCATACCGCCAGCCGCCGTTTTCCTGGACTGCCATCGGGTTATCATACTGGATGGTATTGCCGCCGGACTGCTTCTCCGCGAATTTCTCAGCCAGCTCGGTGCTGTACACACCGTTGAACTTGGCCGCGTAATCGAGGAAACCGCTGCCGTAATTATACGCCTGAATGATGCAGTCCAGATCACAGTCCAGCGATTTGCCCTTGCTCAGCAGGTGTGCAAAATAGGTGCAGCCCTGCCGGATCGAGCTCTCCTCCTCGAGTGAATCGTTCGGCAATCCGGCGCTGCCGGAGGACTGCATGATGTCGGTCAGCTTGCCGCCGCTCTCCACCTGCATGATGGCCAGCAGTACATCCGTGTACTCAGGAATGCCGTTCTGCTCGGCATATTTCTGCACCACCGGCTGATAATACATAACCGACTGATAGACATTCACTGCCTTGGCTACCTGCTTGACCTCCTCGGTCGCGCTCGTGCCGGAATTGCCGGTATCACCGTCCGCGCCGCTCTGCTGCGGTGTGCTGATCAAATGCCGAAAGGCAAAAATAAGCACAATGAGCAGGACTGTCAGCCCGAGCAGCGCAAACTGCCGACGGCGTGCCCGCTGTCTGCGGCGCACTTCCGCCTCGGGCAGACGGCGTCTGACCGTTTTCTGCGTTCTTACCGGCTGCATATGCCGCGTACTGCGATGTGCATGGGCGGTTTTCCGCCGATAGCTGCCTCTGTTATGTCGTTTTTGTTGCTTTCTTGCCATGTTATCACTTTCCTGTGACAAAGTGGTTGCTCTCACCGGTGACCGGGCGGAACCTTCCCTGTCACCATTGGCATTATTGGCTATTTTACCACAACATTGCGTTTTGAGCAACATTTCAGATGATTATCATGTAATATTTTCCAATTCCGATTTGCTCCGCAGCAGCCCCTCCTGCTGTGCCCAGTCGCGCAGCACGCGATTTTTTTCGTTGACCGGACCGAACAAATCCAGACAGCAGACCGCATGTCCGCACTGCCGTACAAGCGCCTGCGCACGCGCGTAAGCGTCCTCACCGATCGGCTGGTACGCCCGCTCGGTGACGGTCTCGACCGCCAGAGCACGAGCCGTCGGCAGCTCTACATCGTTCTCCGGCAGAATGCCTGCCGCGAACGGAATGCCGCGCCGCTGCAGTCTGCGGTACAGTGCTGTTCCGCTTCCGCCGCCGCCGATAACGAACACGCGCGGCTCGCCTGTCACCCGCTCGAGCTCCAGACTGCCGAACTGCTCGTTATAAGTGCCGCGCTCGAGGTCATACAGGGTGCGGATGTAATCGCCGGTGAATACCTGCTCCGGCGTACCGCAGCGCTCAATTCTGCCGTTGTGAACGCAGATGAGCCGATCGGACAGCTTCTGCGCCAGATCAATCTCATGCAGCGAGAGAATGACCGCCACCTGCTTTTCGCGCACCAGCTGCTTGAGCACGGTCAGCAGTTCCAGCTTGTAGCGAATGTCGAGGAAGGAGGTGGGCTCATCGAGCACAATGACCTCCGGCTCCTGGCAGATGGCGCGGGCCAGCAGCACACGCTGCCGCTGTCCATCGCTGATGCAGGAAAAATCGCGGTCGGCAAGTTCATCCGCGCCGACAAGCGCAAGCGCCTCGTCCACCTTGACGCGGTCCTCGTCACTGAGCAGACCCAGCCGTCCGGTGTACGGATAGCGGCCTGCGGCCGCCACATCCCAGCAGGTCATCAACTCCGGCCGCACATGCTCGGTGAGCAGCACGGACATCGTGCGCGCAAGATCACGCTCGGGCAGGGTCTGCAGCGATTTGCCGTCCAGATACACCGTACCGCCGATGAGCGCCAGCTGACGAATGAGGCTTTTGAGGATGGTCGATTTACCCGAGCCGTTCGGACCGATGAGCGTTAAAATCTCACCGCGGTGAACACTCAGGGCGATGTCGCGGATGAGCGGCACACCGCGGTAGCCAACGGTCATTTCTTTTGTTCCGACAAAAGGATGGGACATTTTGTACCTTCTTCTTTAACATGATTGCTTACGAAGCAAGAGAATCTTGCCTACCCGGCAGGGGCGCCGTGCCCACAGCGAAGGGCATAAGGGTGGACACCAAGGTTTCCACCCTTACGAATCCCGTTTCCTTTTGGGATAGCACAGCGGCAATTAGAGAACTGAGACTATAAGGAGAACGGCTGTACTGTTCCTCTTCCGTAGGGGCGAACCAATGTGTCCGCCCATTTCCCTACCTTAGATGCTCAAGCTGTTTTCTGTCTGCTACACATGCGGGTTCATCTACGCTGGGTGCGGCACAAGGTGAATTGCCCGAAGGGCAAGAGAGGGTCCCCTGGGGGATGACAGTGCCGCACGATTTGTGAGCCGGTTATAATAGACAGCATCTGCGTAGATAAATTCTACTAAGCAGAAAAATTCGTAGGTGCCGGGCGTTACAACGTGCCCAAGGGTTGCGCGGCACTGCCATGCCGCGCCTGCGGAGACCTTCCGACCTGTGTAGCAGTACGTTATCTGTGAACCGCGAAAAAGCGGAGAAAGACACGAAAGAGTAACCCGTCTGCCGTTCCCCCTTTTCGAAGCGGTCGCCGGTCTCTGGTATGCGCCAGACTATCTAACAATAGGAAACTGGAGTTCCAAGAGGATAGAAACCTTGGTGTCTATCCTTTTGGTCCCCAAGCCAAGGGTTGGCTCCCACTCCCTCTGCGTGAGGACGCAGACTCACCCTCTGGAGGACTTCCGGTGCACCATAATATAAATGACGACCGGCGCACCAAACAAGGCTGTCACGGTGCTGATACTCAGCTCCGTCGGTGCAAACACCGTCCGCGCGATGAGATCGCACAGCAGGCAGAATCCCGCACCGCCGAGAAAGCACGCCGGTATCATCAGGATCGGCTTTGCCGTGCCGAACAGGCTTTTCGCAAGATGCGGAACCGCGATGCCGACGAACGAGATCGGTCCGGCGAACGCCGCTACGCACGCCGAGAGCACGCTCGACAGCAGGATCAGCACCACGCGGAACGCGGTGATATTGACGCCCATGCTGCGGGCATACCCCTCTCCGAGCTGGTACGCGCCGATCGGCTTGGACAGCAGAAACACGCACACGAGCGCCGCGAGCACGACCGGCGTCATTATGCGGATATTGTCCCAGGAAATGCCCGAAAAGCTGCCCATCGACCAGTTATGCAGGTTGACAATATTGGAATCCTCGGCAAAGGTAATGACGAAATCCGTCACCGCCGAGCAAATATAACCGATCATCACGCCGCTCACGACCAGCAGCGGCATCTGCCGCACGCGCTGCGCGATGAGCAGCACAAAGCCCATCGAGAGCATGGCTCCCGCAAAGGCGGCTGTTATCATGACAGCAGAGCCGAGCACGCGCCCGCAGGACAGCGCGCCTATCATCGTCAGCGCAACCGTCAGCTTAGCCCCCGAGGAAATACCCAGCACGAACGGTCCCGCGATCGGGTTGGCGAAAAAGGTCTGCAGCAAAAAGCCGGAGACAGACAGCGCACCGCCGAGCAGAATGGCCGCGAAGATACGCGGCAGACGAATCTCCCACACGATGACCGCATTGTCGCCGCTGTGCGTCAGCAGAATCTGCGCGACCTCTCGCACTGACAGGTGCAGGCTGCCCGAGTTGACATTCCACACGAACAGCACGGCCAGCAGTGCCAGCAGCACGGCAAACGCGCCCGCATAGCGCATTTTAGGCTGCGGTTTCACGGGAAATCCTCTCCTTTCAGGACAGTTTGTGTAAATATTTCAGCGTGGACGGGTCTCCGTCTGCAATGACGGTATGGAAGTCGCGGATCAGCTCGTCCAGTTCCATTGTGGACTGGTACAGATTCTTCTCTGTACACCACACATTGCCGGTTTTCACGGCCTTGAAGTCCGCAAGCAGCGTACTTTTTTCCAACAGCTGGTCAAGCGTCTGCAGCTCACTGTCGATGGTGGCGTTGTAGATCATCACATCCGCGTCCTTGGCTCCGGCGTAAAAGCTTTCCATCTGCATATTGACGGTGGACTTTGCCGTATCGTCCGTCAGATCATCAAAAATGTACTTTCCTCCTGCCAGACTGAGCATCTCCGCGATATAATCCGTGGATTTGCGAACATTGACCGCACCGTTTGACGTGATGTAAAAGAACGAAACCGTCTTGCCGGCTGCCGGCTTCTGCAGGATGTCCACAATACCGTCCACCTTATCTGCAAACAGCTTTTCCGCCTTGTCCTCGCAGCCGAGCAGCGTACCGTACACCTTGATCCATTCCATGCGGCCGAGTGCGTGCGGCTCGTAGCTGGAACGCTCAACAAACACCGGAATACCCAGCTTTTCGAGCTGCTCCTTGACCTCAGGCGTATGGTAGATCATGGTGTTCTCAATAGCAAGATTGCAGTCAGCGGAGTAGATGGTCTCGTAATCCGGCGCGCTGTACTTGCCCGCGTAGACGATTTTTCCGTCCGCCATCGCCTGCTTGGCTTCGTCGATGTACCAACCGTCCTGCCTGGTGCCGGACAGTGAAATGCTGTCCAGCGCATCCAGTGCAACGAACTGGTCCATGACACTTGAGGAGACCAGATAAATGCTGTCCAGCGGCTGCTGCAGCACCACGATATCTGCGTCCAGACCGTCCGGCACGGACGCGTTTTCCGGAACGACCAGATAACGTGCGTCGTCCTTCACGGTAATGAGCGAATAGCCGCCGTCATAGTGATCGACCGAGAAGCACTCGGCATACTCCAAATCCACGCTGTCGGTCGGCTGCATGTCGCTCCACGAGACCGCCGCCTGCGTCTGTGCGGTCGATTGCCGGGCAGTTCCGCAGCCGGACAGACCGCCGAGCAGCAGTGCCGCACTCAGGCACCATGCTGTAATTCTTCTCATTTTGCTGCCGGAGCGATGGACGCAGAGTCAAAACGCAGCGTGTACTCGATCTCGTGCGGCTCACTCATTGCGGTGGTGTCGGCTACGACCGGCATCGCCCAGTCAAAGCCCGCAACCGGAATTTCAAACGTGGAGTGCTCATTTTCGATCACAGCATCGTACTTTTCGTCGTTCACCTTCATGTAATCGTAGTTTTTGCTGCTCCAGATGATCTTAGCCGTCACCTTGCCGCCCGAAACGGTCAGCGCTGCAGGAGATTCCACGCTTGCACGGCCGGAGCCGCCGGAAAGCGTTACATCAGCGGTGTAGGTGCCGTCTGCGAGAGACAGGCTCTCAGCGGTGGTCATTACGCCGTCTGCCAGTGCATCTGCCGGCAAAGAGTCCGCGCGGAACACCAGGGTGCGGTCGTACCACTTCTCCTTCTTCTTGCTGAAGGCTGCGCAGTCAATTCCCTCATCGAGCGCCTTGACCGGAACGGTAAAGCTGTGTGTGCCGTCGGCTTCCTCGGTGAACGGAATGTAGTCGGCCTCCTCGGCAGCGGCAGCCTCCTCGCCGGTGCCCATGTAGACGTACAGATAACCGGTACCGCCCATGTGCATCTTAGCGGTCATTTCGCCGTTCTTGACGGTCAGCTCACATGCGGTAACATTGAACATGTTGGAGCTGGAATCGACGGTTACATCGTAGGTACCGTCCTTCACTTTGTCGCCGGTGATCGGCGTCATACCGTCCTCAACAACGTCCTCGACACCGGCCATATCGGACGCAGAAGCGACCTGAGAGGTGGTGCTGCTGTCCTGCGCGGAGGTATCCTGCTGGGTGCTGCCGCCGCAGGCGGAGAGCAGCATGAATGCCGCAAATATGGCGCTTAACAGTGCTTTTTTGTTCTTCATTGTGGTTTCTCCTTTGTTTTGCGATATAAAAACGGGATTTTGATGAATGGTTGCCATTCGGGGCATTTGCGCTTGAGAAGCGAACGGAATCTTGCCTACCCGGCAGGGGCTCAAGGTGCATTGCCCGAAGGGCAAGAGAAGGTCCTCTGGGGATAACCGTGCCGCACAAATCGTTAATATGGATATTGCAGACAGCATCTGCGAATGACACCTATCACGTTCTCTTCACTCTGAGTATAATTTTCCACTCTCCATTTTCAATTCTGCACACCGAAATCGACAATCAAAATTTCCACAAAAACAGGGTCCGTCCGCATTTCACGGCTCGGACCCTGCTGTTTACTTGATTTACTTCAGGGAATCAATCGCTGCCTGTGCGTGTGCAACAAACAGATCCTGGATTGCCTGCACAGAGCCAAGGCCCTCAACTACGGTGGTTACCTCGAAGCCTGCCTTCTCAAACTCGGTCTTCCAGGAGCCGTCCTCGTCGCCTGCCATATCGTTATTGGCATGGTCGCCTGCAACGATCATCAGCGGACGCAGAACAACCTTCTTATAGCCGCCTGCCTTAACGGCTGCGATTACGTCATCGAGGGACGGAGTTGCCTCAACAGTGCCGACAAAGTAGTTGTCGTAGCCTGCGGCCTTGAGGGTTTCCTGCATCTTGGTGTAAACGCTGTTGGAATCCGCCTCGGTGCCGTGACCCATGAAGCAGATTGCGGTCTCGCCGTCGTCATACTCCTTGGTTGCGTCTACGATGGCATTCATAACCTTCTGGAAGTCGTCGTCAGAGGTCAGCAGCGGCTCACCGAGCACGATCTTCTCGAAGGAATCCGAATAGCCTGCCAGCTCATCCTTGAGATCGTTGTACTCCAGGCCGTTCATCAGATGGGTCGGCTGAACAACCAGGGTCTTTACCTTGTTGGCTACGGCGCGGTCCAGTGCCTCGGTTACGTTGTCGATCTTCTCGCCGTCACGCTTGTTTACATGATCGATGATGATCTGGCTGGTGAAGCCGCGGCGTACCGCGTAATCCGGGAACGCCTTCTGCATAGCCTTCTCGATGGCGCCGATGGTCTCACGGCGGCTGTCGTTATAGCTGGTGCCGAAGCTGACTACGAGCAGCTCGGTATCGCCAATTTCATCCTGATTCAGCGGATCGTCCAAGGAAGCGTCACCCGTTTCATAGTTTTCGTCCGGATCGGTCTGATCCTGCGCATCGGTCTGTGCAGTGGTGTTATTGTCCTTCGTGTCATCCGTAGCTGCGGTCTTGCTGCCGCCGCAAGCGGTCAGCATGGACATCAGCATGCTGGAAACGATCAGCATAATGCCGAGCTTCTTCAGTTTGCTTACTTTGCTCATGGTTTTCCTCCTTCATTTTGCTCGCAAAGCGAAAGCGCACACTTTGAAAGAAAAGGGGTACGGAAAACACACAGTCCCCCCATCAATATATGATGAAAGGGACTGCCTGAATCAAAAATCATGCGGTATCAGTACAATCAATAACTCGTGACCCGGAAGCAGCTTCCCGTACCAACAGACCGGCAGGTTTCCTGACTTGCGGCTCTTAAGGCAATACCACATAATTGAACAAGGGCGATTTGCGAGTAAATTCTCGCGTACTGACGAGGCGTGGTTTTGCGGTAATACTTGATGTATTACCGTGAAATCACAACGAAGTCAGGACACAAAATTTCCGCAAAGCGCCGCAGCTTTCATCATGCGATGTTGCCTTAGAACTGCCGCCTTCCCGATACCGCAATATCAGTGACGTAAATGGCAGTCCATTCCCCGCTTACAGTGACGAGATCGTGCAGGATTTGCACCTGCTTCCCTTTTACCCGCTGTCCTGTTCGAAAACATACAGCGGCACCGACTGTTCGCTTATTTTCTTATTGCGCGGGAAATTCCCGCATTGCACGAGTATTATACTATATTTAACCGTCAATTACAACCGTTTTCCGAAGAAAAACGCGCTCTCATGTCTCCTGCGGCCGGAAAACCTTTTTCCGCACGATCAGGTAGCACACAAAGTGCGCCAGGATGGTCAGTATCCACGAGATCGGGTAGGAGGCATACAGGATGAACAGCGTATGCTGTGCGCGAAAGACCGTAAAAATCCAGATGATACGGAACACACATGCGCCAATCAGCGAGACGATCATTGGCAGCATGGAATAGCCCAGACCGCGTATTGTGCCCGCGAGCACATCCATCATGCCGCACAGGCAGTAGGTGACGCTGATGACCGACAGGCGCTGCATACCGAACGAGATGACCTCCAGATCATCCGAGTAGATGTGCAGCAGATGATTGCCGAGCAGATGTGCGCCGTTGCCGAGCACCAGTCCGATGAGCGCGACGATGCACAGGCAGCGGATGAGCGTCTGGTCGATGCGGCGGTAATTTTTTGCGCCGAGGTTCTGGCTGGTGAAGCTGATGGAGGTCTGATAGAGCGCGTTCATCGAAATGTACACAAAGCCCTCAATGTTGGCGGCTGCCGTGTTGCCCGCAACCGTTACTGCGCCGAAGCTGTTGACCGAGGACTGAATGAGTACGTTCGAGATATTGAAGATAACGCTCTGCATACCGGCAGGCAGACCGACCTGCATGATTCTCAGGAACTTATCCATGTGGAAGTGCAGACGGCGCAAGTCGAGATGGCACATGCCGTCCGATTTTACAAGGCACAGCACGGTCAGCGCCGCAGAGACACACTGGCTGAGCACGGTGGCGATCGCAGTTCCGGCAACGCCCATGCCGAGCAGGCACACAAACAGCAGGTCGCCGAGGACGTTCATCACGCCGGCCGCCATCAGGAAGTACAGCGGACGCCGGGTATCGCCCACAGCACGCAGTACGGCGGCACCGAAGTTGTAGATCATGGTTGCCGGCATGCCGATGAAATACACCTGCATGTACAGCACAGCTTGGTCGATAACCTCATCCGGCGTAGCCATCAGCGTCAGCATGGGACGTGCGAGCACAACGCCGAGCACGATCAGTATCGCGCCGCCGATCAAGCCGGTGAGCAGCGCCGTCTGGATGGTCTGCTGCACACCGTCGTAATCCCGCTCGCCGTAATGCCGCGCGACAAGCACGTTCGCACCGACCGAAATACCGATGAATGAGTTGACCAGCAGGTTGAACAGCGAGGTGGTCGAGCCGACCGCCGCCATCGCATTGCTGCCCGCAAATTTGCCGACTACGACAATGTCGGTCGCGTTGAACAGCAGCTGCAGCACACCCGAAAGAATCAGCGGCAGCGAAAACAGCAGGATTTTGCTCAGCAGCGGACCGCTGCACAGGTCCATCTCGTAGCTGCGTTTCATTCGTTAAAGCACTTCCCTTCTTGCGTAAAGTTTCTCTATTGCCTATATTATCTATCGGAATATCGGTGGTGTCAATGGGTGATTGTGTTTCGGACGCATTCATGGTATAGTGAAGTCACAGTAGAATGATAAATCGAGATTTGATAAAGGAGCGTGATTGCATGAAAAAAGGTGTCATTCTAAAAGTGATTAGTATTGTTTTTGCTCTCATAACCATTTTTGCAATCGCCTGTGCTATTACAGGTTCAGGAAGTGGCTTCTTGGATTTGAGCAATATTGCGAGAGCTGTATGCATCGGAGTTGCTGTAATCTGCGGTATTCTTGCATTTGTAACTTGGAAATGCTCTAAGTCAAAAGCTTGACCAATTCCAGTTTGATCAAACAAAGAAATTATTGGAGAGGAAAATAAGGAATTAGAAAGCGAAAAGAAAGTGATTGCAGATAAAGCAGCATCCAAGGAGACGATTATATGAAAAAACGCCTGTTATCTGCCGTTTTGGCGCTGATTCTATGTGCTTATCCCGCTATGGCGGCTGATTTCGACACGCTGACAATCTCCTCCGACCGTGAGGTCATAGATGATTCTGTACTGTATGAGCTTGCCGAAGCAGACGAACCCAGCACGCTCACCTTGCGCACACCGAACGGTGAAACCGGCTCTCTGACGTTCGATGGAACAAAGTATCACCTGCAGCCGTGCGGACAGACTGACGAATTCATCTATTCGGTTTTGTTTTCCGCAGACGGCGAAAACGCCTATGGTCTCCCCTACACCGAATGGTTTATGTCCGATTCCGACATTGGGCAGCACATTTTTGATCCGGTGACCGAGTGGGACGCCCGGCATATCTGTTCCGTGCCGCGCTGGCGCGACTGCGGTACACTGCACCTGACCGGACAGAACAAGCTCAAGCCGCCGTATGCACTGCTGACGCGCTTTTTTGCAATCCATCGAGATCGGAATGCTGCTATTTCTCTGGAAATGCAGCCTACTCTGGGACAGCCCCTGTTCCTTGCATACCATAATGGAACTTACACGCTGACCGAAACCGGTCCGAACCGGTTTATCCGCACCGAGTGGACACAGCTTGTGCCGCTGCCGACGAATGACCTGCGCACGCTGTCCCTCACGCTGATCAACGCCAGCGGCGAACAGCGCCCGCTGTTTACGTTTCCACATCCGGTAACGTATCTGACATTACCTTCTATTGTGTAACAATCAAATTTGCAGGAGAGTCCCCCGCTATGATTAGAGAATTACGAAAAGCAGATATCAATCAAGTTGCCGATATATGGCTGGATACCAATATAAAGGCACATTATTTTATCCCTGCCCAATATTGGAAAAGCAATTTGGAGCTTGTGAAAGAACTGCTGTTGCAGGCAACTGTCTATGTCTATGAGGACAATCAGAAGATACAAGGATTTATCGGGCTGAATGGCGAATATATTGAAGGCATTTTTGTTTCTGAGGCAATGCAGTCGCAGAGTATTGGTAAAATACTGCTGAATTATGTAAAGAATACAAAAAGCAAACTGATTTTGAATGTATATCAAAAAAACACACCAGCAATATCTTTTTATCAAAGAGAAGGATTTGAAATTCAGTACAGCGGCCTGGATGAAGCTACCGGGGAAAAAGATTATAGAATGGCGTGGCAGCAGAAGTAAAAACTACAGTTTTTCAAACAGTTATAGAAACACAAAACCCCGTCAAAGACGGGGTTTTGTTATGCCTGAAAAGAAAGAGTGGAAAGCGCTTCACTCTCCACTCTCAAACTTTCACTCTAAATTAGCGGCTCTCCAGCAGACGGGTCGTCTCGGAGGAATCAATCAGGTTGGTCATACTGCGCAGGCTGATGCCCAGCGTAGACAGGTTGTGCATCATCGCAGAGGTTGCGGGAGCCAGCACGCCGGCAACGCCCAGACCGATCAGCGAACCGTTAAAGCCGATTACGAAGCGGTAATTGGAGTTGATGCGGCTCATCAGACCCTGTGCGATACGGCGCAGCGCAACCAGCTCAAACAGATTCTCCGCTGCGATGGTGATGTCCGCAATCTCACGGGCGATGGCAGCGCCGTCGCTGATGGCTACGCCAACGTTAGCCGCCGACAGCGCCGGAGAATCGTTGATACCGTCGCCGAGCATGATAACCGTATGGCCTGCCGCGCGTTCCTGCTCGACAAAGTTTGCCTTGTCCTCCGGCAGAACCTCAGCGCGGTAGTCGTCCACGCCGACCTCAGCCGCGATAGCCGCTGCCGTGCGCTCACTGTCGCCGGTCAGCATGACTGTGCGCTTGATGCCGAGGGCGCGCAGCGCCTTCATCACATCGCGGGCCTCCGGACGAAGCGGGTCTGCGATGCAGATAACGGCCGCCAGCTCACCGCCGATGGCCAGATACAGGTGCGAGAACTCGGGCGGGAGTGCATCATACTTCTCCTGCTCACCGGCCGGAACCGTACACTTTTCATCCTCGAAGATAAAGTGTGCACTGCCTATAACGACCTTCTTGTTTTCAACCATGCTGGAAATACCGTGCGCTACGATATACTCAACCTGCGAGTGCATTTCCTCGTGCGCCAGATTGCGCTCACGCGCAGCGCGGACAACGGCGTTCGCCATGGAGTGTGGGAAATGCTCCTCCAGGCAGGCTGCAACGCGCAGCATGTCGTCTTCGGAACGACCACCGAACGGAATAACCCTGGCAACCACCGGGCAGGCGTGCGTCAGCGTGCCGGTCTTGTCAAATACAATGGTATCTGCCTGCGCGACAGCCTCGAGGAACTTGCCGCCCTTGACCGTGATATGATACATGCTTGCCTCACGCATGGCGGACAGAACCGCCAGCGGCATAGCCAGCTTGAGCGCACAGGAGAAATCAACCATCAGCACGGACAGTGCACGGGTGACATTGCGGGTCAGTGCGTAGCTGAGCGCACTGCCGACCAGCGTATACGGAACCAACTTGTCCGCCAGATTGGCGGCATGGCTCTCAGCAGCACTCTTAAGCTGCTCGGACTGCTCGATCATGGAAACGATCTTGTCGTAGCGGCTCTCGCCAGAGGACTGGGTGACCTCGATCACGCAGTCGCCTTCCTCGATGACCGTGCCGGCGTAAACCTGCGTACCCGGACGCTTTGCAACCGGCATGGATTCTCCGGTAAGCGATGCCTGATTAACCATGACTTCGCCTTCAACAACCTCACCGTCCAACGGGATAACGTTGCCCATGCGAACCAGAATACGATCACCGACAGCGATGTTGGACAGCGGTACAAGCACCTCTGCGTCATCAGTCTTGAGCCATACTCTTTTTACGTTGAGCGACATGCAGCGTGCCAGATCGTCAACCGACTTTTTGTGCGTCCACTCCTCGAGCAGCTCACCGATATCGAGCAGGAACATAACCGAGCCTGCCGTGGAGAAGTCCCGGCGTACCATCGAAACACCGATGGACAGCGCGTCGAGCAGCTCAACCTTCAGCTCTCTGTGAATCAGGCGCTTGAGACCGCGGCCGAGGAACGGCAGCGACAGCCAGATCGTGCGTGCAATCTGCAGCGGCGCTGGCAGGAACAGCGTGCAGGCAAACTTCGTAATAACCTTGCCGACCAGCTTTTCCTGATACTCACGGTTGAGCGCACGGCCGCTGTGAGTCGGCGTCAGCGCCGTAACAGACGGTGCAGTATAGTTAAACTGAGCGATCGCGCGGATGATATTCTCGCGGTCACCGATGTAGCGGATGACAGCACAGCAGGTGCGCTCGTGCACGGTTGCGTTGAGTACACCCGGCTGATTCTGCAGATACGCCTCCAGCAGATCAGCCTGCTCCAGCGTCATGCGGTACTGCTTCATGCGCACGCGAAGCCGTCCGCGGCTTTCGTGTTCAATGAATGCTTTCATAGTAAAATTACCTCCAGCTTACTTCCGGTAGATAGGAAAAGAGGGGCTCTGCCCCTCTTTGATATTCGTCCTGCGCGCCGCAGCGCGCATGAAACAGGATTGCTGTGCAATCCATAAAAACCGTGGACATGTGCCTTGGTTTTTATTCCCTAAGAGGGAGAAAGTTTCCGAACGGGAACTTTCGGACGACTTTGGAACGGCTTACAGCACGTTCCTCCTGTCGGCCAAACCGTGGTTTGGCGACAGGTTCTTATGCCTCAACCGGAGCGGCTGTCGGATCCTCATCGGTCAGCTCAACCTCAATGTCTGCATCCTCAACAGCAGCAGCCTCTGCCTCAGCAGCGCGCTTCTCGTTGATCTCCTCTGCGGAAGCGAGGATGTCGCCGGCGTTCTCCTTAACGCAGTCAACGGTGTTCATAACAGTATCCTTCATGCGAAGAACTGCTGCGGCAGCATGGGTATATACGTTCTTAGCGTCCTTGCTGCTCAGCAGCTTGATACCTGCGGAACCGAACAGAGTGCCGCCAACAAATACGGCGATGTCCTTGTAAATCTTCTTCATAATATGTTCCTCCTATCAATCTCACTTGCGCTTACAGCCGGTAATCATCGTCATTACCATGCAGAACAGCGCGGCCCATGCCCAAAAACGATGCTGCTTCATACAGTACACCTCCAAACATGGTGTGTTTTTTGTTTGCGATTATCATATCACAAATTTTCTCGCTTGTCGCACAGCTTTAGACATGAAACGCACGGAATCGGACATTTTGCAGTTTGTTGCCGCTAATCTTTAGTTTTATCATCAAAATAGTTGCATTTTGCTAACTTTTTCGGGATTGTCGGCGGTACTGCGAGGGCGTCAGCTGATAGCGGCGCTTGAACGCCACGCCGAACTGACTGGCGCTGTTATAGCCGACCGCCGCCGCAATATCCACGATGGAGAGCGGACTCCGATGCAGCAGTTCGGCAGCATGCTGCACCCGCTTTTCAAGCAGATACTGGTGGATCGGCCGACCGTAGGTCTGCCGAAATATATCCTTCAGGGCGGTTGGTGAAATGCGGAACCGTGCGGACAGCTGGTCGATCGTGAGCGGGTCGGACAGGTGCGATACCATATACTCCTGCACCTGCCGCACCGTATCGGTCAGATAGTGATCGCGGGAGACGGATTCCGGCGGCATCGTCAGCAGCGGACTGTCTGTGCTGATAAGGTACAGCAGCTCAATGGCTTTGATCGCACTGTAGGCGGCTCTGTCCCGCTCCGGAACGGACTGCAGTGCCGCAACCAGATTATCAATCCACACCGCGCTGCGCAGCACTACGCAGCCCAAATGCGGAATGACGCGGGCTTTGATTCGTGCTGCGTTGACCGTCAGACGGCACGGTGCCGCTACGCTCTGCTCGATGAGCACCAGCTCACCGCCAAACAATCCGTCCGCGACCGAAAGGCTCTTCACACTTGCGCCGAGCAGCAGCAGTACCTCGTGCTCCTGCAGGAACACTTGCCGCCCATCGGTCATGGTCAGCCGCAGACCGCCCTGCCGGCAGAACAGCACCTCGCACGGCACCTCGGATGGCTCTGCAGGCAAGGCCGGCGGCACAGTCAGCGCGCAGTCAAAATCGCACACGCGCACGCCATCCATCGGCTGGGTCCAGCGTACGCAGCCGGACAGCGATGCGCCGGTATTCGGTTTGAGCAGAGTTTCCAGCACTGTGATTTCCTCCGTTGGTATATATCGGTTTATCAGGTTAGATTTTGCTAACCTGTGTTGAAAAGTAAAGCCGCTGCAAGGCGGCCTTACTCTGTTCATTTATGCAGAAAGGAGAACAGTCCCTTTTTCTCATATGGCTCCTTGGAGAAGGACGTAACGGTGTAGCCGGTAGCGTTTACCGCATCGCGGACAGCCTGCTCATCGAGGTCCTGCTCGGTGAGGATAACCGTCTGCCCCTTGCCGTGAGAGGAAGTGACCTTCTTCACGGGAAATGCCTTGCGAACTGCGTCGTTGACATGGCTTTCGCACATGCCGCACATCATGCCGTCAACGCCGAGAGTAATTTTCAACATGGGTGTAATGCTCCTTTTGTACCTGAGCCGGTTAGCTTCTACTAACTAACAATATATCATGAAATAGCGCAGATTGCAAGGGGAAATCCTTAGTTTTTGCATAGGAGTTTGCTCATGCAGGATTCGCCGCACCCGCGGCAGAGGCAAGAGGGTAGACACCTGCGGTTTCTACCCTCTTAACTCCCGTTTCCCTTTATTTCTTAGTCTGGCGCAGACCAAAGACCGGCTATCCACGGGAAAGGGGTGATTCACAAGAGGGTGGAAACCGCAGGTGTCTACCCTCTTGTGCGCCCGCGCGGCGTCAGCGCAGATTCCTCTCGCTTCGCAAGCGCCCCACTCCCGATGAGCATATCATCAAGATTGACAAATACCCGCAAAAAGGGTATACTAATCTTACCTGCGGGTATGGCGGAATTGGCAGACGCGCCAGATTTAGGTGATGTCACCTCAGTGAAGGTTTTGCCGTTCCATTCGTCGCCTGCTCCCCCAAAACTAAATATGCGCCTGTGATGGAATTGGTAGACATGCGAGATTTAGGTTCTCGTGCTTTCAGCGTGTGGGTTCGAGTCCCTTCAGGCGCACCATGGTCGTTGGCTTGCGCTAACGACCATTTTTATATGCGATTGTCAAGTGTGAAAATATGGTTTAGAATAAAATGGAAATTAGGGTTGAGCAAAACTCCAATTTGATCATGAGTCCATACAATAAATAGTGCCATCCGACTTGCTTGAAGCCTATATATTGTGACTCAACTTTGCAAAACTCACGTTTTGCTCAACCCTAAATAGAAATAATCCAAGAGGTGATTTTAATGGAGTGGGCTTATTTTCAGCAAATCGTTACCCTGTTACTTGGTAGAATGGCAGTTTTTCAGGTGCTTGACGATAGGATAGAATTCACTATCGAAACCGAAACATTTACATATTTTCGAGAAGAATTTGATTCTACTATTGCACAGCTGAAAATGTACAGATATACACCTACACAGTGTTATTCACCTCGGGAGTACGAGGTGTTTGTAGAACCTGTTGAGCCACGTTATGGGTATCGAATTATTGACGAGCCCATTGAGATAAGTGATGACAGCTCTGCATATAGACTTGGATCACCTTCCGATGAATTGGTCTTGGCCTTTCTTTCTGGTATTCCAAGTGACTCTGTTCGCAACTATAGGCGAATATTATCATCTCGCATGATAAATGTTCGCACTTTGCGAAATGATGCTGGAGAGATTCACTTGTTGGATCTAATCAAAAAGGTAACTAAAATATCTCTTTCTTTAAAAATCTCCTTATCAGAAGGAGTATCTGCAGAAACCATGCTTAATCGTGCAACATCGTTTCTATTTTCTGTAGCATATAATACAGATACCGCCGTCAAAATAATCCACTCTGTAAATGAACTCGAATTTGAAAGAGGTCATTTTTCATCTCGTCGTAGCACCAATTTGAGAAACTTTGAGTCTCCAAAACTTTTTTATAATCACGAACTCATTGAACAGTATAACCTGTCCTTAACTTCCGAAGATCCGTTTATCAAGTTTATCGGATACTATCATATACTGGAGTATTTCTTCGATGCGGTTTATACTGACGAATTGATTAACAGCGTAAAAGATATCATCCTGCATCCTGGTTTCTCTACAAAAAAGCCTAAGGAAATCAATAAAATTATTGATACTGTTCGCAAAAAAACAAGAGCGAATCAAGATGCTTTCCAAGGCACAGAGCTCGAAGCGCTTGAACTAACAATAAAACGGTTTGTCTCTTTGGAGCAACTCCATGAAGATTTAGCAAATTATCGACCAGACTTGATTGCTTATTACAAATCCCATGAAATTAGTTTTTCGAATGGCGATGCGATTGATTTAGATAACTATACAAGCGATAAATTGCCTAAAAAAATCGCAGCTCGTATCTATAAGACTCGAAACGCTTTGGTTCATCACAAATCAAACACCGCCCGTCTTAAAGAGCGCGGAATATATCATCCATTCAAGGATGAGGCTGAGTTGTCAAATGAAATACCTTTAATGCGTTTTGTCGCTGAAGCCATTATAATCAAAACTGCAACTGAGATTTAATGTTGAATACCACTTCTCCATATAGTTTTTCACTACAAGGCTTTATTGGCCACTCCTATTTTCTCCATCACAACCCCATCTATCTCTTCTTCCAGTTCCAGCACTTTCTCCTGTAACGCAGAAATGTGGGCGTCAAGGATTGGTTTCCTCAACGCCCACATTTTTTGCATCTGTGCCAGTTTCTTCAGTTCCTCCGTGCGGCTCTCACGAGCCGTGGAAACGAGCTCCCATACCCTCGCATCCAGTGTTTCCTCATGGATACGGTGGGAGGCGCAATAGGTTTTTCCATTCCGGTGGTATCCACGGCATACATATTCCACACGGCTCTTGCCATTCCAGCAGCGGATCATAGGAATGAACGTATTCCCACATTCCTGGCAGGCCAGCAGTCCCGCGTAACGGTGCTTGCTCTGATTACCGTTTGCAGGTCGTGCCTGCCGCTTGAGTAACGCCTGTACCTGCTCCCATTCCTGTTTTTCTATGATCACAGGAAAGAATCCCTCGTGGCGATACCAGTCGGTTTTGTCTATATGCTTGGCTTTTCCGTTGTTGTATTCTCTGCGGTGGTTGTTCAGCACGCCGGTATACGCCTCCTCCACCAGAATGTTTTTCACACTGGCGTATGTCCATAGGAACTGGCCGTCACGGGTTTTGTGCGTTTGTCGTACTTCTCTGCCGCACCGCTCGGCCCGGAGCTGTGCCGGTGTCTTTCGCCCCGCGGTATTAAGCCGCCGGGCGATCTCTTTCTGCCCACAACCCTGCAAGTACAGAGAATAGATGAGCTGCACTGTGACCGCCGCTTCTGTGTCAACCTTGATCTGCCCCGTGTTTTTGTCTTTCCAGTAGCCGAAGGGCGGCGTGATCACGATGCCGTCTTTCTGCTTCTGGCGGTATCCCGCCCGGATCTTTTTGCCAATATCCTTCGCATAATAATCATTCATCAGGCCGCGGACGCCGATGATCAAATCATCTTCGTCGCAGAATGTATCAACGCCCTCCGTGGCAGAGATCACGCGCACCTGGTGTTCCCGCAGGTAATCAATAAACAATGCAGTCTGGGTCCTATGGCGGCCAAGCCGGGATAGGTCTTTTACGATGACAGCGTCAATTTTATCAGCGTCCACAGCCGCCATGAGCTCGTCCAGCCCACGGCGGTCAAAACTCATGCCGCTTATGTTGTCATCGAAGGACTGTCCCACGATGATGTACCCGTGCTGTTCGGCAAACGCCTGGCAGATCTCCCGCTGATTCAGCAGGGAGTTCATCTCACGGTCATCATCGTTAGAAAGCCGCGCGTAGAGCCATACCCGCACCTGTTATCACCTACCCCGCATAATAATTGCCATAAATTGCCGCACCCAGCCGGTCATAGTCAAAATCCGTTGAGGCGAAGCAATCTGTCTGCTCTCCGTTTTCGAATACATCCAGATGGTCGCGGAAGGGTGCTTTCAGCCGGATCTCCAAATCCAGCTTGCCGTCCTCTTCATGAACAAGGATCTTCTCCACCAGCATCCTCAGATGTGCTTCTGACATTTTGCCCTCTCGCAGGATGTCGTCGATCAGGCTGATGTCCCGCTTCAGCTTGGCCTGTCGGCTGCGGAGCATTTCTGAGATGTTTTGCAGATCTTCGATTTGCTTCTTGGCCTCCGCAATCTGCTCCTCGCGCTTGGCGATCATGCGGTCGTAGCGTTCCGCGTTGGCCTTATCCCGAATGCGTTCCATCAGGATCACCTCCACTTCCTCCTCCAGTAAGAGAATTTGTTCTTGCAGTTTACTTATTTTGGCGCTGGCCGTGGAAGCTTTCGGCGTCCATCTCTCAATGAGCCATTCCATCCGCGACCAGTTTTCCTCATACATTTTCTTTGTTCGCAGGATCTCCGCGCCGATCAATCTGTCCAATGTTTCCTCGTCCACCATGTGAGAGGAGCAATGTTCTTTGCCATACCGATGGTAGGTGTCGCAGACATAGGCGACCCGTTCCCCGCTTTTCAGCTTGATTCGTTTTCCGATAAAGGTTCGGCCACAGTCCTTGCAGCGGAGTAATCCGCCGTACCGGAGGATACCACAGTTGGTACCAGCACGGACATTTTTCTCTTTGCGTTCTGTAAGGAGCGCCTGTGCTTGTTCCCATATCTCACGAGTCACGATCACTGGCAGATAATTCTCATGTCGGAACTGCTCCTCCGGGTCTGTGAAGCGGAAGGTCTTATTGATCTTATTGCGCTCGCTCTTGTGGCAGATCAAAGTGCCGATGTAGCTTTCATCTCTCAAGATTCGCGCCACCATCGTTGCGTCCCACAAATATTTCTTGAGGATGCCATCCTGGGTGTTGGGCAGGCGCTTATTTAGCAGTTCCGCCTGCATAAGCGCCGGCGTTTTCCTCCTCTGTTCATTCAGTGTGCGGGCAATGGCTTTCATGCCGCTGCCGCCGACATAGGCAGAGAAAATCAGTCGGACCGTTTCGGCGGCTTCTTCTACGACAACGACCTTTTTTGTGTTCTTATCCTTGAAGTAGCCGAAGGGCGGGATGGTCACGATACCTTCCTTTTGCTTTTGCCGGTAACCGGTTCGCACACGGCGGCTACCGTCGCGGGCATAGAAGTCGTTGACCAGCCCCTTGAAGCCGATGATGAGATCATCGTTCTCGTTAAAGGTGTCGATATTTTCCGTTGCGGATAGGACCCGCACATCATGTTCTCGGAGGTAGTCAATAAAGAGTGCGGTCTGCGTCCGGTGACGGCCCAGGCGGGACAGGTCTTTAACGATGATCGCTTCGATCTTGCCCGCTTCGACCACCTCATAGATTTTGTCGATGCCCTCACGGTTGAAGTGCATACCGCTGACATTATCATCGAAGGATTCGCCCACCACCTCGTGACCGTTGCTGACGGCAAAGTTGTATATGATTTTCCGCTGGTTGTTCAGAGAGTTCAGTTCTTCATCCTCATCTCTGGACAGCCGGTAATAGAGCCAAACTTTCATAATCGTTCCTTTCCGCTATGGTGTGCCGATCATGCACGACACACCATAGCACACAAGTTTCGCAATAGCTATCAAAACAAATCAAGCGACTTCTGTTTCTACTTTAACAACAAAATCGGCGGTTCGATTTGTATATGGATGATCCACAGACAGATAGTCGTGGATCATCATTTTCAGAAAATCATCAAACTGATCGTCCGTACCCACATAGGAGTACATGACGCTTGCAATATTGGATTCTTTTTTCTTTCGGCCCATAGAACTCCTTCCTCCCGAAACCAATTCGGGCAACAAAAATAGCAGACCGTCACATGGTCTGCTGCCAGTCATAACTCACCTCGTCCTCGTGGTCATCAGCCTTATGACCGAGGGCGATTTTCTTTTCCCTTTCTTTTTGCAGTGCCTTTCTGTCGGTGTAGTGCCGCGCAGGAATCACAGGCTCAGCAGGCTGGAGCTGCTCAAGACGGTGCCCAAGCCCCACCAGAGCAGAAGCAACGCCCCCGTCCCCATCAGCAGAACCGCCCATGTGGGACCATCCAGGTGTGGCAGCCGCAGTCTGGGTAGCCTGATGCCGGGCAGAGAAAAACGCTTCTCGTTCCGTTTCCCATCCTGTTCGCTCATCTGCTCCAGACGCTTCACCGCTTTCAGCAGCTCGTCCATCTGCGTCCGTGTGGGAAGCTGCGACATCTGCCTGCTGATACTCTCCAACAGATCCGTCTGCCGATCCGCATGGTACCACAGTGTATCCAGATCGTTCATCATTCGCCCCCAGTCCGCTTTCGTGGGACTCGCTTCGTGAGGCGTTGTCAGCGTCGGAAGTACTGCCTGCTGGGTGTTGCGCTGCTTGAGTTCTTGCATAGACAATCTCTGCCCGTATTCTGAATTCATGCTCCATGGCCTCCTTGCAATACTTTTCCTCGTGTAATTTGTTGTCGCGGCACTTTAGTCCGTCCGGCGTGGTGTAGGTGATGTACTTGCGCCCGTTCTCCCAGCGGACGGCGCAGCCTTCGGACGCCATCAGGGAAACGAAAGCGTCCCTGTCAGCGGCATAGCGCATACACTCGTCTATCGCATTTGTCAGCCGCAGTTTCCAGCTTTGTCCCTTGAGTGCGACATGATACTCCGCGCCGCTCATGCCGCGGGCCTGATGTGTGGTCGGCTCAAAGACCGGCAGGCCCATTTCCAGACAGATCGCGTCGTTGCGCCGCATCAGCTCCTGCAGTTGTTCCTTCGCCATGTGCAGCTTTTTGCCAGTTTCGAAGTTAACGGAGTTGATGACGCAGTGGGAGTGAATGTGCTCGCGGTCAACATGGGTGCAGACCAACACCTCGCAGCCCTCGAAGTATTCTGCCAGCCGCCGCGCGGCTTCGTGGGCCTGTCGGGGATCGACCGCCGCGCCCTTCGGAAAGCTCTGCACCATGTGGTAGAACATCACGCCGCCGTCCTTGTGGTAGAGCAGCTTGGTGTTCAGAAAATCGTCGTAGACGCTCTGCGGCTGGCAGTTGATGCCGCTGACGAGCGGCTCGCCCTCCCATGCGGTTTTCTTTTCCTGCATGACGTAGAGCATCACGCCGCGCATGGCGGCGCGGGACTGTGTGCCCCGCTTGTAGTTCACAAAATGTACGATGGCCATACGGCTCACCGCCCTTCCATGACTGACCGCAGGGCGGCGCTGACCTCGGATAATTCCTGTGCGGCCTTGTCGAGACCGATGACCTGCACCTTGCCCATGTTGGCGAGGACAGTGAGGCGGTTGATGTTGCCGCCGATGCCCTTGAGCTGGCGGAGCAGTTCCTTCTGCTCATCGATGACGGTGATCCGCTTACCGAGACAGCAGGCGGTGACATAATCGCTCATGGACATGTGGGCCTTCGCCGCCAGTGCCCTGATCTTCTCGCGGTCAGCGGACGCCATGCGCGTGCTGAATTTAATATCTTTTTTCATGCTTTTCTCCAATCGTAGCTAAAAGTGGGTCCGGGCTTCCGCCCGGAATTTGGGTGCAGGGCTTTGCCCGCTCGGTGCATTTGGCAGGGCAGCGGCTTCGCCGCAGACCAGACAAATGCGATGCTGGCCGTCGTCCGAGCGGACGACGAATCCCTCGTCCCGCCGCAAGCGGCTGGACTCGCTCTCTCTGTCGCTCGTCCTCTTCCCACCGAAACCGCTTCGCTGGGTTTCGGCGGGAGCCCTGTTGGGGGAGATGATAAGACTCCCGTTTTGCATTTTCGGCATTTCCGTGTGGGGGGTGGTATCATTACTCTCGGCGTGCGCTTCATGCCGTTGTAACGCTGGACGCGCAGGGGGTTTGGCGGCGTATTCGTCGTTTTTATGCCGCCACAGTGCTCGCCCTGTGCGGGCTGAATCTCCCCTCGTCGGGTACACACACCACCCCAGCCTTTAATCGCGCACACAGCGGCTCACACGCCGAAACACGGGGCGTTTTCACCGCCTGAGACATCGGCAGGGTCGATAGGGTCAGCAGCTCGGGTACCCTGCGCATCGTCACTTTCGGCACGGCGCAGTTCAATGAGCCGCTTGCCGTTGCTGCGGCGCACCACGGCGGAAATGCCGATTTTGCTTAGTGCGGCAACGCTTTGCAGGATCAGGCGAGACACCTTCTTCGGCGTGATGCCCTCGCTGCCCGCAGGGTCGATCTGCGCGGACAGCTCCGTGGGAGTGCCGATAAATTCCGTGCGGTCACGCATCAGCTCAGAGAGAAGAATGACGATCCGGCCACCCAACAGCTCCGGCTGCGTCCGGCTGTCCGACACCAGCTCCCACACATTTTCCGCGCTGCGCTCCAGCGTCAGCTCCCGGTACTCGATGTCGCGCCCGATACAGGAGAGTGTTGCCTTGCCGCTGCCGCGCTTGTCTTCCACCAGCGTGAAGCTGGAATCCACCGCGCCGCTGATGGCCGTTGTGCCGGAGATACGGCTGAACACATCGTCGGCAAGCTCCTTTCGCAGATGGTGGATCAGCAGAATGGCGATGCCGTGGGCATCCGCGATGTGCTTCAGCACGGAGAGGTCACGGTAGTCATTGGCGTAGGTGCTGTCATAACCGGCGCCGCGGATCATTTGCAGCGTGTCGATGATGACCAGCACCGTGTCGGGGTGCTCTGAGAGGAACGCGCGGAGCTGCTCCTCCAAGCCCTTGCCAAGGGTGTCGCTGTTTGTGGAGAAGTGGACATTGGCGGGAGCGTCCTCCGTGATCTCGAACAGACGGTTCTGGATGCGGAGGGTGGAATCCTCCAGGCAGAGGTAGAGCGTGGTGCCCTGCTTCACGCCCATGCCCCAGACAGCTTCGCCCTTTGCCACCGTGACGGCCAGCCAAAGCGCCAGCCATGACTTTCCCACCTTGGGTGAGCCTGCGAGGATGTGCAGACCCTGAGAGAGCAGCGTGTCCACCACGAAGTTCAGCGGTGTAAGCGGCTGACTCATCAGCGTTTCTCCGTCGATGGTCAGTAATCGGTTTTCTTTTTTCAATTTCGAATCCTCCTTAAAAATATTGCTCCCATCGGAACGATGAGAGCGAAAAAAGCAGAGGGGCGTTACCACGGGACGGCGCGTGGTTTCTTCCCTCTGCTTGTATTGTGGAGAAATTTATGCTATGCTGAGAAAAAGCATGGACAGATTAAAATTCATGTAGGACAGATTTTAGCAGGAGGGGTACGCATGGAGGGCAGCATCGTTTTCTACACCTATGGCAGTACGCTGGAGCTATACGGTCAGCAGTTCACTGCCGGTATGTTGACCGCCGATCTGCTGAATTTGTCGCCGGACGAATATCGACCCATGAGCAAACGCATGAAGCAGGTCACCAGCCTTGCGGAGGAATATGAGCAAAGCGGGAGCATAGAGCTTTGGTGGAAGCTGAACGAGGAGCTGGCGGCGCTATGCGGAGTGCTGCGCCGCTACGCTGTGTTCCGCTTGCTGCTGGACGAGAGCGAGGACGCTTTTTTCTCTGTCATACGGGAGGTCACGGGGCAGTTCGATTTGTTTCCGAAAGAGGAGCATGAGCCGTCAGAAGAGATACAACGGAAACGACTTGAGCGCGTGGCGAATGAAATCTCCGCGCGCAGTGAAACGGTCAAGGATGTTCCGCTTGGCCTGTTCCATCCGAGCGAAGCAGCTTTAGAAAAAGGCGATGCCTTTTATTACGAAATGCTTCGTGCCATCGGTCCTACCAAGGACGCATGGCGTGATTACAAAAAATACATCCGCCGTTATGAAACATATCTTCACGACATTCGCGCTTTCAACGGTACTATTCGGAATTTCATCAGCTTTAGTCTGTCCAAGCTGAAGCATAACAGCCCAGAGGACTATGCCGCAGCACTCT